>CALXBG010000078.1 GCA_944386485.1 uncultured Pygmaiobacter sp.
TTTTTTCGGCAATCAATCCGCCAGATTGGATTTTTTGAGCGCGACTACAATCGCCGGCACCAGCACCAGCTGTGCGATGATGCCCGGCAGCGCGGTGACAAAAGCACCGCTGACGAATCCGGCAAGGGTATAGCCGCTGCCGAATACCCCGTAGAGCAGGGTGTTGACCAGCCCCATCACCAGCCGTCCGCCGAGCATTGCCCCGATCAGCGAGAGGAAGAGCTTCTTACCGCTGATGCGGTAGAACAGCCCCGACAGCAGGCCGTAGGCCGCAAGCTCACAGATCATCGAGACGCCCGCCGGGTAAAGCGGAGGCATACCGGTCAGCAGGCTGGAGAGCAGCGGGGTCAGCACCCCGCAGGCAAGCCCCCACGGACTTCCCGCAAGAAAACCGGCCAACAGCACCGGCAGGTGCATCGGGCAGAGCACCGAACCCGCGTTCATCCCGGCGGGCAGCGGTACAAAGTGGACCAGCTGGGGCAGCAGAACGCCCAGCGCAAGGCACAGGCCGGTAATTACCAGCCGGCGGGTTGTCACGATCGTCTTGGTTTTTTCCATTTGATACAATCTCCTTTTTTACCGCTTTGCGGTTATGGAATCGCCGCTTCTGCGGCAAAATCGTCTTCCTGGCGATTGTATCCTATCTTTTTGTGTTTTCTTTTGTTTCTTATCCCGTTAATTCAGAACAGTTCGGTGGTATCCAGCCGGACCTCGCAGGCCTCTTCCACGCCGCAGCCCGAGAAATACCGCTCTTCCAGCGGAATCCACTCATTTTCAAACCGCGCGAGCATCCGCTCGCCGCTGCGTGTGAGAATCCGCTGCCGCTGCGCCTGCGGGCTGTGGGTCAAAAAGACCGCACCCGCAAAGTAGCCCCGCAGCGCAGGGTGCATCGCATAGCAGCCCTCGACTACTGCAAACGAGGCCGCCGGAACGGTCACCGGTTCCCGTAGAGACATGCTATGGCAGTCAAACGGCCGGTAAACTACCTGCTGCCCCCTGCTGAAGGGGCGCAGAATCTCCTCTTCGATCCGTTCACGATGGACGTTTCCGCCCGGCTGGGCAAACCGCTCCGCGGTCCGCAGCTCGGCGGGCAGAAAATAATCATCCATGTGAAAGACCGGGCAGCAATAAATCTTTCCGATCCGCTGCGCGAGGGTGCTCTTTCCGCTGGCGCACCGCCCGTCGATCGCGAGCAGTCCGCCCGCACGGGCAATCCGTTCAGCCATCACAAAGGCCGGCAGCAGCCGCGCATCGTCCAGCCGCAGCACCCGGTAATGGGGCGCATAAGCCGCGCGAAACGCGTCGCTGTGGGAAAAGGGCGGATGCTGGGCAAGCGGATAGCTCTCGAGCACGGCATCGAGCTGCGCGGTCTTAATCGGCAGCGCGCCGCTCTCACACAGCCCGCGCAGCAACACCAGCTTTTCTTCAAAGCCCGCGCTGCTTCCCTGCACCTCTGCCGCGGCTGCGGCGAACAGCCGGGCCAGCGCGCCGACCGCCTGCGGGTCGGCGCCGCCCAGGTGCAGCCTGCACAGTCCATTTCCGATCGGTTCCACCGGGTCGCAGACCGGTGCGGCAGCTTCCTGCTCCCGCAAAATTCTCTGTTCAGTCTGTTCCCCCTCCGGGACAAGGTGCCCGCCGCCAAACTCGTTTTGATAGACGAGTTTGAGATAATCCACAGCTTCCATCTGCGGATAGCGGGCCGCGTGGTCCTTCAGGATCCGTTCCAGTTCCTGCAAAACCAACGCCTCCTTTCCGCCGTTTTTCGTACGGCCTTTCTATTCTATCAGACCGCGGGGTAGTTTGTAAATGTTCCGGCACTTTACTTTTTTGATGATCGGGCGGTAAAATAACACAAAACACATCAGAAAGGGGCAAGGCCAAAATGAGAAAGCCGTTTTTTGGACAGGAGGTACACATCGCCCCCGGCGCGGTGGTACTGGGCGAGACCGCGCTGGGCGACGAAACCAGCGTGTGGTACAACGTGGTTGTGCGGGCGGACGCCGCGTCGATCACCATCGGTCCCCGCTGCAATCTGCAGGACGGCTGTATCCTGCATGTCGATCCCGACCACCCGATTCGGTTGGGTGAAGGGGTCTCGGTGGGTCACGGGGCGATCCTGCATGGCTGTGAAGTGGGCTCGAACACCGTCGTCGGGATGGGGGCAATTCTGCTCAACGGCTGCTCTGTCGGCGAAAATTGTCTGATCGGCGCGGGTGCGCTGGTGACCGAGGGAACCATTATCCCCGACGGCTCGGTGGCCTTTGGCAACCCGGCACGGATCGTGCGGCCGATACGGGCCGAGGAGATTGAGCACAACCGTGCCAATGCCGAACACTATGTCGCTCTCTCCCGTCAGCTGCCAGCAGCCAGACCGTCCTCGGTCAGGCTGTAAAGACCAGCTGTACCAGCAGCATATAACAGGCCGTACCGCCCAGCAGCGAGAGCAGCGTATTGCGTTTGTACAGGTGCAACACCAGAATGACCGCAAAGCTGATCAGTTCGGGCAGGCCGAACGGCGCGCGAAACGGCGAGATGTTCCGCAGGCAATAGACCACCAGCAGGCCGGTTACCGCATGGGGCAGCACCTCGCCCAGATACTTGATATAAGCGGGAATCGGCCGGCTGGCTGGAAAGAGGATAAAGGGCAAAAAGCGGGTAATAACGGTTCCGAGCACCACCATTGCGATGGTCAGGGCCGCCTGTGGAAAGGTCATGGTCATAATTCTGCCCCCTCCTTTTTGTTCCATTTCTTCCGCAGCGCGGTCAGCGCCAGCAAAATCAGCAGCATTGCGGGCAGCAGGAAGTTATCCGCGCCGAAGAGCACCAGCGCCGCGACCGAGCAGAGCACGCCGGTCACCGCGGGCAGGTGCCGGTCGGCCGCAAGCCATTGACCCAGAAAGATCACGATGAACAGCGCAGTCAGCACAAAGTCGATCCCGGTGGTGTCAAAGGGCAGCAGGCCGCCAACCAGACCGCCGAGGGTTGCCCCGGCAATCCAGGCGGCTTGATCGATCAGGGTGACAAAAAAATAAAACCAGTCCCGGTCCACCCCCTCGGGCGGCTCGGTCGAGACATTGATCGCAAAGGTCTCATCGCACATTCCGAAGATTAAGTACCACCGCTTGCGGCCGGCGGCGCGGTATTTCTCCAGCATCGAGACGCCGTAAAACAGGTGCCGCGCGTTGACGGTGAGGGCGAGCAGCAGCGCGCCCAGCGGGTCAAACCGCTGAACCAGCAGGTTTGCCGTGACAAATTCCATTGACCCCGCGAAGATGGTGATGCTGGTCAGCATCGGCCAGACAAAGGAGAAACCCAGGCTGGCCATATAGACGCCATAGGACATCCCGACAAACAAAAAGCCCGTGCAGACCGGCAGGCAATGCGGCAGCGCGGCCAAAAAAGCCTTTTTCTTCACTCTGTTTCCTCCTTTTTCTTCGCCGGCGGCAAAAAGTCGAGCAGGATACGATACTGCTCGATCAGCGCCGGCAGACCGACGGCGCAGTTTGCTGGGCTGGGGCTGGGCAGCGGAATGATCGGTCTTTGGGTAATCGGCTCGATCAGCCGGCGGTAGAGTGCCGCTGCCGTCTGTCCGGTGGCAAAGATCGCCCCGATCGGCGCTCCGGCGAGGATCGGGGTAAGGTCATTTGGCTCGGGATCCCGAATCGCCGCATCACTCGCGCCCCGGATGCGGCAGCCGGCCAGCACATCCCAGAGTGCGACACCATGCCGCAGCGCCATCGCCCGGCGGCCGTCGGCATCGCCGGGATCCGTCTCACCCAGTACCGATGCGAGGGCTGGCCAGAACCGGTTGCGGGGGTGCGCGTAGTAAAATCCCGCCGCGCGGGAACGGGGCGAGGGCATGGTGCCGAGCACCAGCACCCGGCTGTTTTCATCCCAGATCGGCGCGAGGGGATGGGTGACGTATTCCTCCATTCGGGCTCCTCCTTTCGGACACAAAAAAGTCCGGACGCCGCGGCGTCCGGACCGGCCAAACGAATGATTATACTTTCTCATCCTCTTCCGCCTTGGGCGCCTCGGCGTCCTCGGCAGCGGGGAGATCGTCCTCCTCATACTCCTCGCTGAAGAGCATCTGCTCGTACTCGTCCAGCTCCTTCTCCCGCTTGAGCAGATAGCAGTACCCCGCAGCCAGCGCGCCGGCGACGGCGGACAGGAAAACGAGCAATGCGACGACAGTAGACTTTTTCATGGTGAACTCCCCTTTCTTTTTCTTACCCGCTTTTTTCAGCTCTTGTTTCAGCTGTGTACCGAAGACGGCGGCAGCGCCGGCAACCGCGCTGACAAAGCGCAGGCCCTCCCGCAACAATGTGCCCGGGTCGATCTTGATCTTCCATTTCATCTTCCGGCACCACCCTTCGGTTTTTTTCATTATAATATGCCTAAAGCTTTTTTACAAGGACTTTAGAGCAGCGCGTGTAACTTTTCCTCCCGCGCCCATTTTCCGTGTTTCTGTATCCTGCCCCGATTGGCGAAAAATATGCGTGTCCGGCGCTTATTTGGCGATATACAGCACCCGCTTCTCTCTGCGGCGCAGCGGCGCGGGCACCACAAGCCGAAACAGCCAGGCCAGCGCAAGATCGGCGATAAGGGCGAGCAAGCAGGCCGGCAGCGCGCCGGCAAGGGTCATGCTGCCGTTGTTCTGCCGGATTCCCTCAAGAATCAGCGCACCCAAACCGCCACCGCGCATCGTGGCCAGGGTGACCATTCCGACCGCAGCCACCCCGGCCCGGCGCAGGCCAGCCATCACCTGGGGGCTTGCCAGCGGCAGCAGCACCCGCACAAAAATGGTCGCCGGGTCCATACCCATCCCCAGCGCGGCGTCGATCGGCGGGCGGCCGATCCGGCGAAAACCCTTTTCCGTACCAAAAATCACCGGCAGGATCGTGAAGAAAAGAGCTGCGAGCAAGCTGGTGATGGTGCTGTGCCGGCCCATCGCCATCAGGATGCCGAAGACCGCAAAACCCGGCAATATTTTGAGAAAATTGGCAAATCCGATCATCGGCGGGGTGAGCACCCGATAGCGATAAGCCAACAGCCCGAGCGGAAAACCGATCGCCACCGCCAGTAAGAAGGTGCCGGCGGTCAGCAGCAGCTGGCCTCCCAGCGCAGGCCAAAAGCCGATGTGGGCTAAAAACTCCATCATTCTCACAGCGGCTCCACCTCCTCCAGTTCCATTGACTGCTGGCTGAGAATGGTGACTATGCTCGAGTTGGTAATCAGCCCTACCAGCTTGTCATTCTCGACGACCGGAACGGCATTGACCCGAAAACGCCGGATCTTGGCCAGCAGCTCAGGCACCGTCTCATCGGGAGAAGCAACTGCCTTCGCCTCCCGCATCACGCTCTTAATCGCCTCTTCCTTATTGTCGCAGCGATGGACATGCTCGGCCCGCACAATGCCCAGAAAATAGCCGTCCTCATCCACGACCAGCAGCGAGTCGACCCGCGCCAGCCGCATCTTTTCCATTCCCTTGAGCATCGGCACCTCGGGATGGGTGGTGACCGGGCTGGTGATCATGATATCCGACGCCCGAATCTCCTGCGGGCGGGAGAAGATTCGATTGCGACCTACAAAACGCTCGACAAAACCCTCCTGCGGGCTGCGCAGAATCTCCTCCGGCTTATCGTACTGCAACACCCGCCCCCGCTCCATAATGCACAGGCGGTCGGCGATCCGGATCGCCTCCTCGATGCTGCTGGTAATAAAGACCATCGTGCGGCGCATCAGCGACTGTAATGTAACCAGTTCATCCTGCATCTGGCCTCTCTGCGCCGGTTCCAGCGCGGCAAAGGGGTCATCCATCAACAAAATTTCGGGGTCGGCGGCAAATGCCCGGGCAATACAGACCCTCTGCCGCTCGGTCGCGGTAAGCTGATAGGGGTATCGATCCATAAACTCCCCCTCCGGCAGCGAAAACAGCCCGCACAGCTCACCAAGCCGCCGGTCGACCGCCGGCTTGGCCCAGCGGGCGAGCCGCAGCGGTTCACTCAGATTCTGGCGAACGGTCTGATGCTCAAACAAACCGGCGTACTGGGTGACATACCCAATGCTTCGCCGCAGCGCTTGCACAGGCTGCCGGGCAATATCCTCCCCATCGATCAGTACCCGGCCGGTACTGGGGGCAATCAGCCGATTGATCATCTTGAGGGTGGTGGTCTTGCCGCACCCCGAGGGCCCGGCGATCACCACCAGTTCCCCGTCCGGAATTTGTAAATTAACCTCGCTGAGCACCACGGTCCCGCCCACCGATTTGCCGACATGTTCAAATTCGATCAAAGCGCGGCGCACTCCTTTGTTTCGAGTTCTTTCAGCTTCGCACCCGGTGCGAAGCTGCTTTTATGGTCTGTGCGGCCGAAAGCCGCAGCTTTATTGTACCATACCACCCTGGCCTTTTGAAGCCGGGGCAGCCCAAAATGGGAAGCCGAAAAAAGATTTCAAAAATTGTTCACTTTTACTTTGGAATTGTTGGACGACAGGCATCAAACCGTGTATACTAAAAGCTGTATGCCCACATCGCGCGGGCTAAACCAGAGAAGAGGAACGAATGCATGACCTTTAAGGAATTAGGGCTGATCCCCGCGCTGCTGCGGGCGGTCAGCGAGCTCGATTACGTCGCCCCCTCCCCCATCCAGCAGCAGGCAATCCCGGCAGTCCTCGCAGGCAGAGACCTGATCGGCTGCGCCCAAACGGGCACCGGCAAAACCGCCGCTTTTGCGGTGCCAATCCTGCAACGGATGTCGGCCGCCGGCCACAAAAAGGGGAAAGCTCAGCCTATTCGGGCGCTGGTGCTGACCCCCACCCGGGAGCTGGCGTTACAGATCAAGGAGAGCTTTGACGCTTACGGCCGGTATCTGCCGCTCAAAAACACCGTTATCTTCGGCGGGGTCGGCCAAGCGCCGCAGGTTGCCGCGCTGGCGGCAGGGGTGGACATTCTGGTTGCAACCCCCGGCCGGCTCAATGATTTGATCGGGCAGGGCCATATCGATCTGTCCGGTGTGCAGTACTTCGTATTGGACGAGGCCGACCGGATGCTGGATATGGGATTTATTCAGGACGTCAAAAAGGTCCTGCGCCATCTGCCGGAAAAGGGCCGCCGCCAGACGCTGCTCTTTTCAGCAACCATGCCCGCCGAGATCGAAGCGCTGGCCAACCAGATCCTGCGCGATCCGGTCAAGGTCGCGGTGACTCCCGTCTCCTCGACGGTGGATGCGATCCGCCAGCAGGTTTACAAGGTGGACAAAGCCAACAAGCGCCATCTGCTGCTCGCGCTGCTGCAGGATCCCTCTCTGCGGTCGGTTCTGGTCTTTACCCGCACCAAACACGGGGCGGACCGGGTCGCCAAAGACCTCAACCGGGCCGGCGTGGCGGCAATGGCCATCCACGGCAATAAGAGTCAGAATGCCCGGCAGAACGCGCTGGAGAGTTTCAAAACCGGCCGGATCCGGGTGCTGGTCGCCACCGACATCGCAGCCCGCGGCATCGACATTGAAGAACTGTCCTGTGTGATCAACTTTGATCTGCCCAATGTCCCTGAAACCTATGTCCATCGAATTGGCCGCACCGGCCGGGCCGGGCATGGCGGGCTGGCAATCAGTCTGTGCATGTACGAGGAGCTGCCCTACCTGCGGGAGATTGAAAAGCTGATCAAAAAGACGATTCCCGAGGTGACCGATCATCCCTATCCGATGCAGCAGACCGCGCCCGCCGAAAAGGCAAAGGCTGCACCGGAACCCCAAAAAGCTTCTCCCGTGCCCGAAGCGCAGCAGCCAAAAAAGAAGCGTCGGCGCGGCAAGAAGGGGCAGGACAATCCGGCTTCGGGCGGCAGGGACTCCTCCACCCAGCCGGCGCCGCAACCCCACGCGCCGCTTGCCTCGCCCATATCCCCTGCGCGCAGCACGCCCGCCTTTGTTGAGCGGCGGCGGCCGCCCCGGCCGGAGGGCCAGCCGATCTTCACCCTGCCCCAGCGGCCGGCATCCTCCCGGCTCGCACCCGCTTTGTCTCACAAGACTCCCGAGGCCCCTGCAGCCGTTTCTTCGGCTAAACCGGCGGACCCGCCGCCGACTTTTTTTGCTGCGGATCCACCGGCCGCACCGCGCCGCAAAAAGGGCGAAAGCCTGCTCCATCGCCGCCCTCAGCGAATCCGCCGTCAGGGTTAGTTTCTTTTTGGCAAGACAGTCTTGACTAACCCGGGATTTCCTGCGAAAATAGAATCTGTCATAGGGGAGTAGTTTGCACGGCGCTGCTGCCGTGTTCCCAAGTCAACATTCTGGCCCTGTGCCTGGCTTGTGTTAAAAACGAGACTTATGTATAGCCTTTGCCGGCTATACATAGGTCTTTTTTAGTGTCTGGGTTTTCCAGTCTGTTTTATTGCAAAGGAATTCGCTGCGCTGCGGCGAAAAAGCGGAGGAGAGAATCATCATGGGATTTTGGGACATTCTGCTCATCGGTATCGGTCTGTCAATGGATGCGGTTGCCGTCAGCGTTTCCGACGCGCTGGCCTATCCCTGTATGGGCCGGGGTCGGCGTCTGGCGATTCCGGCGGCTTTCGGATTGTTTCAGGGGCTGATGCCGGTACTCGGTTTTTTTGCCGGCAGCCTGTTTGCCGATCTGATCAACCGGTATGCCGGTATTGTCACCCTCATCATTCTGGCCGGGATCGGACTGAATATGATCCGAGAAGGGCTGAGCGGCGACCCCGAACGGCCCTGTGAGGAAAAGAAGCTGACCTTTTTTGCGCTGCTGGCTCAGGCCGTCGCCACCAGCATTGATGCCTTCGCGGTGGGGGTGAGCTTCTGCGCCGGGGGAGCAAACATCTTTTTCGCCGCACCGGTCATTGCGGTGACCACCTTCTGCTGCAGTCTGCTGGCGCTGGTGGTAGGCAGTCGTTTTGGCGCAGCGCTGGGGCGCCGGGCCGAACTTTTCGGCGGCGCGGTATTGATTCTGATCGGCGTCAAGGCGCTGTTCTGATCGGCGATCCTTTTCCTTGTTTGGGCACATAAAAAAAGAACCGCTCCGGCAGGAGCGGTTCTCTTTGTATTCTCATTTTCCGGTGCGAACATAGTCCTTCGCCCGCGCAAAGCTCTCGGCATCGCAGACGATCAAAAAGACATCTCCCGGGCAAAACTCAGCATATGGACCGGGCGAGAGGATCAGCCTGCCACGGCGGCGGATGCCAATGATGGTCGCCCCGGTGTTGTGCCAGAAGTTGACATCGGCGAGATTTTTACCGGTCAGCGCATCCTCCTCCCGGATCGGCAGTTCGAACGGCGCGAGAGGATTTGCGCTCTCAAATCGTTCATAGCTGTCGATCAGGTTCATCATCGAGATTCGGATCTTCTGTTCGAGCGCGTCCCGCTGGTTCATCAGGTCCCCCAGATTGGCCCGCAGCTCATCTGCCGCACAGAGGTTGCGGAACTTTTCGACAAAGCTCTGCGCCTTCTCAACATTCTTGATAAAGATCCCGCTGCCCTGTTTCATCTCAAGGATGTCCATGTCCTTGAGCAGAAACATCGCACGGCGCACCGTCTCAGGAGAGACGTTGTACTTACTGGCAAGGGTGGATCGCCCATGTATCTTCTCTCCGACCTCATACCGGCCGCTGATAATTTTTTCCGCCATGTCCAGCGCGATCAGCTGATAAATTGGCTTTTCCACCTTGGGCACCTGCGCCATCGGCGCTCCCCCCCCCTTTCTCTCTTTTTTGTCCGGTACTCTTCGGCTCATGTGCCGGATCAGAATCCGCCCGCGGTGCGGGGGAAGGGCAGCACGTCCCGGATATTGGGGATGCCGGTGACATACATCAGCAGCCGCTCAAAGCCCAATCCGTAACCAGCATGTTTGGCGCTGCCAAACCGCCGCAGGTCGAGGTACCACTCGTAATCCGCCTTGCCCATGCCCAGCTCATCCATCCGGGCCTCAAGCACATCCAGCCGTTCCTCGCGCTGGCTGCCGCCGCACAGCTCGCCGACGCCCGGCACCAGCATATCCGCCGCCGCCACCGTTTTGCCGTCGTCGTTCTGGCGCATATAGAAGCTCTTGATCTCCTTGGGATAGTCGGTGACAAAGACCGGCTTTTTGTAGACCTGCTCGGTGAGGAACCGCTCGTGCTCGGTCTGCAGGTCGACGCCCCAGGAAACCTTATACTCAAACTTATCGTTGTTCTTTTCAAGGATTTCCACCGCATCGGTGTAGCTGACCCGGGCAAACTCGCTGTCCGCCAGCGCAGACAGACGCTCGAGAAGCGTCTTGTCATAGAACTGGTTGAAGAATGCCAGCTCGTCGGGGCAACGCTCCAGCAGATGACGCACCACCGATTTGATCATCGCCTCAGCGGTGTCCATATAATCATTGAGATCGGCAAAGGCCATCTCGGGCTCGATCATCCAGAACTCGGCCGCGTGGCGCGGGGTGTTGCTGTTCTCGGCGCGGAAGGTGGGGCCAAAGGTGTAGACCTTGCCCAGCGCGAGAGCCATTGCCTCCGCCTCCAGCTGACCCGAAACGGTCAGGTTGGTCTGCCGGCCAAAGAAATCCTGACTGTAATCCACCGCACCGTCTTCGGTGCGGGGAGGATTTCCCGCG
The DNA here is from genome assembly GCA_944386485.1 of uncultured Pygmaiobacter sp. Taxonomy (GTDB): domain Bacteria; phylum Bacillota; class Clostridia; order Oscillospirales; family Ruminococcaceae; genus Pygmaiobacter. The sequence continues at coordinate 10,597 of CALXBG010000078.1, forward strand.
TCGAGGGTGGTGACCCGGAACATCTCTCCCGCACCCTCGCAATCCGATCCGGTGATCAGCGGGGTGTGAACATAGATAAAGCCATTTTTGTGGAAAAAGTCGTGCAGCGCAAAGGCCGCCTCGCCCCGGACCCGGAAAGCGGCAGAGAAGGTGTTGGTCCGCCCGCGCAGATGAGGCATCGTACGCAGATACTCCACAGTATGCCGTTTTTTCTGCAGCGGATACTCCGGCGGACAGGGACCTTCAACCTCGATCGCATCAGCGTTGAGCTCGAGCGGCTGCTTTGCTCCGGGGGTCAGTACGATCCGGCCGGTGACCACCAATGCGGTACCAACGCCGCATTTCGCGATCTCCTTGAAATTCTCCAGCCGCGCCGCTTCAAAAACAACCTGCAGGTTTTTGAAGCTGCTGCCGTCCGACAGCTCAATGAAGCCGATATTCTTCGAATCCCGCACCGTTTTTGCCCAGCCGGCCACCGTTACCACGGTGCCAGACGCGGGGGGCGCGGCGAAGAGAGAGGCGATTTCGCATCGTTTCATAGTTTTATGACCACTCCTGTTATCTTCCCTTTTTCTTTTTAGAGAAACGGCGGCGCCGTTTGTTTCCATTATTCCATTATAGAGAAAAAGCAACTTGATGTAAAGTGTAAAGTTGTTGATTTGAACAAAACTGAAAAACCGCGCAAATACAGGGAAAAACTAGTTTTCTTCTGTTTTTTATATTGACTTTTATTACAAATCCATGCTATATTCTTTGTAAACCTCGACAAAGAGGTAGAGGTGCGCTGTCGATGAGTACCCGGAGGGAGGCCGAAAGCCTGCGAAGCCCGGCAAAAGGCGCCAGCGCCGAAGTGGAGGGGTCAAACCCTCTGCTGGGGCCGTACCGAATAGGTACGGAACTGTCCCTTCGATACTGCCGGATCGAAGGGGAGTGCTATTGCGGCAGAGCAGTTCTTTGTGTCCCGTGCCATGCGTGGGGCAAAGTTTGGCTGCCGCACTCTTGCGTTGAGGAAGATGCGGGGCCAGGCGTAAAAACCGAGTATAAGCCCTCAGCGTTTTCCTTGAAAGCGCTGAGGGCCTTTTTCTTTTCAAACGGCCCATTTGCATCCTCCGGGCACCGGCAGCGCCCTGTTTTGGTCCGAAAGGAGTTTGTCATGCAAGAAAATCGAACCGCAAAGCGGAAAGGGTTATCGGCGAATTTCCGTTTTCCCCATTCCTACGTCATCATCTTCTGCATCATTTTGTTGATGGCGGTGCTGTCCTACATCGTGCCGGCCGGCCAGTTTGAGCGGGCGGTTGACCCGGTCAGCGGCCGGGAAGTGGTGGTGCCCGGCACCTTCCACTATGTCGAACAGCAGCCGGTTTCCCCGTTCCAGCTCTTCGTCAACATTCAAGAAGGTTTTATCAGCGCGGCGGATATCATCTTCTTTATCGTTTTTGCCTACGGCTTTGTCTATATGCTGATCAAAAACGGAACCTTTGATGCGATAATCGGCGGACTTCTGCGGACCTTCGGCAAGCGGGTTTCGATCCTCATTCCGGTCTGCATGACCCTGTTCATCTTCCTGGGTTCCACCGTGGGTATTCTGGAAGAGACCTACGGCATGGTTCCGATCTTTATCGGCCTTGCCGTCGCGATGGGCTATGACGCGGTGGTCGGCAGCGCGATGGTTTATGTCGGTGCGGCGACCGGCTTTGCCGCGGCAACCCTGAACCCCTTTACCATCGGCGTTGCCCAGCAGATCGCCGGCGTGGAATATGGCTCGGGCGTGCTCTACCGGGTTCTGTGTGCAGTCGTCTTTGGTGTGATCGCAATCGGCTATACGATGTGGTATGCAAATCGGGTCAAAAAGGATCCCACCAAGAGCATTGTCTACGGCGAAAAGCGGGAACTCTCCTCCTCTGCCAATCATGAGCGTCTGATGTCCACCAAAGCGACCTGGCGTCAAAGGCTCTGCGGCCTGTTGTTCCTTTTCACCATTGCGCTGCTGCTGTTCGGCACCGTCAACTACGGCTGGTACATCAACGAGCTGGCCGGCATGTTCCTAGTTATGATGATCGTCGTCGGTTTTGTCGGCGGCTTTGGTCCCAGCGAGATTGCCTCCACCTTCCTCGAGGCAGCCAAGGGGGTCATGTACGGCGCTCTGGCGGTCGGTGTTTCCCGCTCGATCCTGATCGTGATGGAGGAAGCCTGCATCATCGACACCATCGTCTACTTCCTCTCCTCGCTGCTGCAGGGCACCAGCGGCTACCTGAGTGCGGTGGGCATGCTGGTGGTACAGAACGTGGTCAACTTCTTCATCCCCTCGGGCAGCGGTCAGGCTGCGGTTACCATGCCGCTGATGGCGCCGCTTGCCGATATGATCGGCCTGTCCCGTCAGACCGCGGTGCTCGCCTTCCAGTTCGGCGACGGCTTCTCGAATATGTTCTGGCCCACCTCGGTCTGCACGATGTGCGGCATTATGAACATCCCGGTCAACAAGTGGTATAAGTTTATCGCCCCGATGTTCGGCATAATGTTCCTCGCCCAAATCATCCTGATCTGTGGCGCGGTTGCCATTAACTATATCTGAAAGGACGGCATAAGCAATGGACGCAAAACTGCTCAAGGAAAAGGTTTTTTCGCTGGCCGACGAACTGCAGCCCCTGTTTGAGGAGGTCTGCGACACCGTTTTCCACCACCCCGAACTGGGGATGCAGGAATTTTGGACCTCGGATTATCTGGTGTCAATGATCGAAAAAGAGGGTTTTTCGGTTGAAAAACCGTTCGGCGGCATCGAGACCGCGTTCTGTGCAAAGAAGGGGCAAAGCGGCCCTCAGATTGCCTTTCTGGCAGAGTATGACGCGCTACCCGGCTACGGCCCGTGCAAGAATGAGAACGGCCACGCCTGCGGCCATAACTGGATCGCGGCGGTGACCTTCGGCGCGGCGGTCGTGCTGGGCCGGATTGCCGACGAACTGGGCTGCCGCGCACTCTGGATCGGCACCCCGGCCGAGGAGACGATCGGCGGCAAGATTGATCTGGTTCGCGCCGGTGCCTTTGAGGGGGTCGATCTGGTGCTGCAGATGCACCTGGGCGCTCACACCGAACTGTATGCCCATTCTCAGGCAATGGACAGCATCGAGTTTACCTTTGAGGGCCGGGCCGCCCATGCGGCTGCCGCGCCCGAGCGGGGCATCAACGCGCTGGATGCCTGCAATCTGACCTTTGCGGGTGTCAACTGCCTGCGCCAGCATGTGACCCCCGATGTGCGGATGCACGGCATCATCTCGGAGGGCGGCGTCGCCCCTAACATCGTGCCCAGTCATTGTGTTGTCAAATTCTATGTGCGTGCCGCACACCGCAGCTATCTTGACACCGTCACCGAAAAGGTGATCAACATTGCCCGGGGCGCCGAGCTGATGACCGGTGCGAAGATGAGCTACCGCTTCTTCGAAAATCCGTTCGATGAGCTGGACAACTGCGCGCCGCTGCGCCCCTACATGGAGGCGAATCTGCGGGCCGCAGGCGAGACCGATATTGAAGAGAGCGATCCGAATGTCGGCGGTTCGACCGATATCGGCAACGTCTCGCAGGTCTGCCCGACCTTCTATGTGCCGATGGCTGCCGGCAACACCGACGGTTCCCGCTGCCATGACGAGGCTTTCCTCGCCCATGTCAACAGCCCGGCCGCCTATGCCGCGCTGAACCGCGGGGTCAAGGCGATGGCCGCCACCGCAGTTGACGCGCTGGCCGACCCCGCCCTCTGGGCCGAGGTGCAGAGCTGGTGCCACCGCAATAAGGACTAACTTTTTGCAAGATGCAAAGGACGCCCGGATCTCGGATCCGGGCGTCCTTTTTTAGTTGGTAAAGAGATCGGCCAGCGCCTGCCCCACCAGACGTCCGGCAGCCTTGGCCTCGCTGAGGGTATTCCCGTGGCCGCCCATCTCGATCAACAGACTGCCGGTGGTCAGCTGCTGGTTGTAGTTGCGGTAATCAAAGAGCAGCGGCCGCGCAAGGCCGGGGAACATCGTCTCAAGCCGATCCTGCAGCGCTGCGGCAAACCGCAGGTTCTGTTTGTAGTTCGGCATCCCCATGCTGCCGTTGTCCGCACCGCAGATGATCATAACCTGTGCGGTTTTCTCGCCGTCAATCACCGTTACCGGAGCTACCGCGGCGCCGTTCTCCCTCTGAATCGCGTCCCGGTGGATATCGAGCACTACCTTGATCGAGGGATACTGATCGAGATAATTTTGTACCGTGACCTCGCTGCGGTCATAGCTGCCGTTGTAGGAGGGATAATCGTGCTGGGTCGTATCCTGCAGCGTCGTGATACCGGCAGCATTGAGCACCGATGCAATCTCGGCGCCCACCGCGACCATATTGCGGCTGTTATCCGTAGTGCGAAAGCTCTCCGACGGGTCATACCACAGCCCCTCTGCCGACCGGTAACACTCGGTGGTGTGGCTGTGCATGATCAGTACCTGCGGCTCGGAGGAACCGGCCTCGATCGAAAAGGGCAGCGGCTGACCAATCTCGGCGGCGACCTCGGCAGCAGGCAGGCTGGTCATATTCTTGAGGATCCCCGCCCCGGCGGCGAGATAGATCCCGCCGACCGTGCCGGTGTAGGTGGTCTCCTCAACCGGTACCGCACCTTCCGGCGGAGTTTCCTGCGTTTGTGCCTGCTGTGGCTGTTCCTGTTGGGTCTGTTGTGCAGGCAGCTGCATCCAAAAGCCACCTGTCGAGCCGGACTGTTCCTCGTCCGGGTGCTCGTCCTCCCAGACCTGCCCCATCGCCGTCAGGGCGGTGCGCGGCGAAGCAAAGAAGCTGCCCGCCCAGGCCGCGGTCTGTAACAGCGTCTCTCCTTTTGGCGCAACCGCCGCCATCGCAAGCATCCCTGCAACACAGATTACCAGGGTCAGGAATAAAAATATTGTCTTTTTTGCGCGTTTTCTTCTCATCTTCGGCTCCCGGGGTAGCGGCGAGGCCGCCGGGAAAGCTGTGTGCCGGCGGTCCTCTTTTACTCTGCCCTACCACTCTATGAACCGATTGCCGTCATTATGCCTCTCGCACCAGGCTGCAGCCCTCATCGCCGCACTCAAGGAGATACCAGACCCCGTCAATCTGTACCGCCTGTACCCTTTCCGGATCAATCACCCGAGATAGTGTGCCCCAGCTGCATCCGACCATCTGGCTATTTTCCTGCTGTGTGCTCTTCTGCCAGCAGACAACCTCCTCGCCCTCTTCCATCCGCACCGCATCCATGCCCGGCTGCCCCACACCGGAAAATCCGAGTATCAGGTTAAGCGGGGTGACGGTCAAGCTCTCCAGCCGGATCCCGTCCTCTGCCAGGGTCTGATCCAGAGGAAGCGCGCGGCTCTGGTCGGTGACCGATAGGGTCAGTTCAAACTCCCAGGGCCCCTCTTCTAAGACCCGACCCTCGCCGTCGGTCAGCGACCCCAGCGCAAAATGATAGTTGCCGCCCTCCACTATCGCGGCAGGCTGCCCCTGCTTGGCCGGCATCCGCAGCTCATACCGCGCGGTGAAAAGCTGCTCGGTCTCCCCCTCGTCATACCGGGTTTCGGACCGCAGTTCCTGTGTTGCATACCAAAACCAAGGATCCTGTGGAGCACCAGCCTGTTCCATCTCGTCCAACAGGTTGTCTCTTTGTTCTGAGATCAGGTAGTTTTTTGCAAAGGTCAGCTGCGGCGCAAGGGCGGCTTCCCCCGTCCCGCACACCGAAAAGGCGACCACCAGGTCATATCCGTCGCTGATCGCGCCCAGCAGCGTAACGGTGTAATCCCCCGCCGTCGCTTTTTCCCCGATCGGCGTACCGATCTCGGCCAGAAGCTCGTTGGCCTGCTGCGGGTCACCCGGGGGCGTGTAGCTTGCAAACCAGCCGGATGAAAAACCAACCACCGCACAGGCCGCCAACGCCAGCATCGCCGCGGCGACCAGTACCAGCTTCCAGCGGCGCGGTTTTTCCCCAGTCAGCCCCGCCTGCATTTTTGCGGCGGCGGCAAGCCGCGCCGCATCGGCTGCAGACAGCGGCTGTGGATCAGCTTCCAGCGCGCCGACCACGCGATAGATTGCATCCTCCCTCATTTTTGCCCGCTCCTTTCCCGCAATTCAGCGGCCAATTTCTCCCTGGTACGCCGCAGCCGGGCACGCACCGCGCCCTCGCTCAGTCCATACCGTTCGGCGATCTGACCCGCCGTCTCCATCAACAGATAATACCGCAAAAACAGTTCTCCCTCCGGCGGCGGCAACGCCAGAATCCGGTCGGTCAACTCCTGTGCGACCATACCTGACTCAAGTGTCTGCCAGAACTCCACCGCTTCGGCCCGGTCCCCTTCAAGCAGCGCAACCTCCCGCCGGCGGGACAACAGCCGCCAGCGATCGATCGCGAGGTTGCGGGCGGTAACGATCAAAAATCCCCGCAGCGTATCTTCCCGTAGCCGGTCGGCACTTTGCCATGCCTTGACCAGCACGTCGGCTGCAACCTCTTCGGCATCCTGCGGCCGGGCGGGCAACACCCGGCGCACCACCGAGAGGATCAGCCCGCCGTACTGGGCGCTGAGCGCGTCCAGTCCCCGCCCGGGATCCTGCCGCAGCAGTCGGATCAACTGTTGCTCCTTCATCCGGCACCCCTCCTTTTTGCCCTCTCACCCCGTAGTACGTTTTGAAAAGGCAAAACCGTACATCCTTTTGAAAAGAATATCATTCTCTCCCGCCCGGTGGCAACCGGCAAAAACAGGCGGCGGAAAAATTCCGCCGCCTGTTCTGATTTCAAGAGGTGAGAAAATCCAGTTCCCCCACGCTGAGGTCCTGTTGCAGGGCCTTATTGATCGCAAGGCTGAGCACCGAAGCCGCCCGAGAGATGATGTAGTCGATCTCCTTCGGGGTCACGACCAACCGATGCCTACTTTTGCACAGCTCGCCCGCATCCATCACGGTCGGAACCCCAAGGCTGATGGTCGGTACCCCGAGCAGTTCTGCATCGATCCGGCTGCGCTCCTCCCCGCCCGGACACAGGCCGGTGTCGGTGATCTGAACGGTACAGCCCAGATGTTCCGGGGTGGAGGTGAAGAGGCTGTCAACACAGATCACCGCCGCCGGTCGGGTACCCCGCACCACGCTGCGGATCGTCTCCCCCGCAGACAGCCCGGTCTTGCCCTCGATCCCGGGGCAGAAAGCCGAGACCCCCCGCAGCCGCAGCAATTCCCGCTCATCCCGTTCGACCGGGATATGCCTCGTCACCAGAATCCGCCCACAGACCGCAGGCCCCAGCGCATCGGCGGTGATCCGCTCATTGCCGAGGCCGGCGACCAAAATCTCTCCGCGCGGGGGCAGATAGTTTTTGATCTCGTGGGCCAGCGCCCCGACATACCGTTCGTTGCGGTCGTCAATGTAGGCAAAGCTCGGCATGTCAATGGTCGAGTACCGTCCCCGCCGCCGGGCCAATCCGTCCCGGGTAATCTCGACCCGGGTGATCGAGACATCCCCCACATACCGGGTCTCAAACCGCACCCCAGGTGGAATCGTACCCTTTCGGTCGGCCCAGACCTCGGCCGCAATGTCGGTGTAAACTGCCATCCAATCGCTCCCTTTTTGCCTATTTTATCCTCACCGGTTCGATATCCGGTGCTTTTGGGCAGATTTTCTTTGTTTTTCCTTGGATTTTTTTCAAAAAGCCCTTGTATTTCAGGCTAAAAATATGGTAATATAAAGAGCACGTTATGGTTCATAAAGGAGGTGGTATTATGCCCAACATTAAATCCCAGAAAGACCGCGTTCGTCAGGCTGCCAAGGAGGCCGCGCACAACAAGGCCATCAAGACCAACCTGAAGACGGTTGTCAAGAAGGCAGAGGCCGCCGTTTCTTCCGGTGCCGCCGACGCTGACAAGGCTGTTGTCGCCGCCGTTTCCGCGATCGACAAGGCTGCCGGCAAGGGCGTTCTGCACAAGAACACCGCTGCCCGCCGTGTCTCCCGCGTCATGCGCGCGAAGAAAGCGTAAGCTGACAAAGAGCAAAAAGAGCTGCCACTTGTGGCGGCTCTTTTTTTGTCTTCAGCACTGGTCCTTGCTGCGCGCCGCCAGCGAGGCGAGTACCCCGCAGACCAGACTCGCCGCAATTCCGCCGGCCGCAGCGGAAAAGCCGCCGGTGAGCGCCCCAAGCAGACCGTGCCGCTCTACCGCCGAGAGCACCCCCTGCGCCAACAGATGGCCGAAACCGAGCAGCGGAACGGTGGCCCCTGCGCCGGCAAAATCTGCCAGCGGCTCATACCAGCCCAGCGCGGAGAGCGCAACCCCGCTGACCACGAAGAGCACCAGAATCCGTGCCGGGGTAAGCGCGGTGAGGTCAATCAGCAGCTGACCGATGACACACAGTCCGCCCCCGACGAGAAATGCCCAGAAAAACCGCATTGTTCCCTCTCCTTTCGGTTACCTCTCACTCTCCAGCAGCACCAGATGGGCGATGCCGGGGATGCTTTCCTTCTGCAAGGTGGTGGTCGGGCTCATCAGCGCTCCGGTCGCGATAAACAGCACCCGCCTCATTCGACCCGCCCGCAGCTCGGGCAGAATGTGGCTGCAAAGCACCGACGCGCTGCAGCCCGCACCCGAACCGCCGGCGCCGACCTCCTGTTTGCCGCGATCGTAGAGCAACAGCCCGCAATCGTCGTGGTTGGTCAGGACAATTCCCTCCCGCCGGCAGAGCTCCTCCATCAGCGCAGACCCCACCATCCCCAGATCCCCGGTAAAGATCCGGTCAAAATTTTCCGTTTTTTCACCGCTGTCTCTGAGAAAGGTCAGCAGGGTGGAAACTGCCGCCGGCGCCATCGCGGCCCCCATGTTGTTGATGTCCTTGATACCGTAATCAGTTACCTGCCCAAAGGTCACCGCTCTGACATAAGGCGGTCCACCGCTCTCTCCCAGCACCACGCCGCCGGCCGCGGTCGCGGTCCATTGGCTGGTCGGGGTCCGCTTGCCCCCGTATTCCAGCGGGAAGCGGAACTGCCGCTCGGCGGCGCAAAAATGGCTGGAGGTCATCGCCATTGCGCGTTTTGCCAGCCCGCCGGCGACAAAGCAGCCGGCCAGCGCCAGCCCCTCTGCCATCGTCGCACAGGCGTTGTACAGCCCCACAAACGGCACAGCCAGATCCCGCAGCGTATAGTTGCTGGCGGTACATTGATTTTCCAGATCTCCCGAAAACAAGAGGTCCAGCTCCTCTGCCGCAACCCCGCTTTTTTGCAGCGTCAGCTCGGCGCAGAGCGCCTGCATTTTGCTCTCCGACCGCTCCCAGCTCTTTTCACCAAAGGTGGTGTCGGTCTCGAGCAGGTCAAAGCCGTCTGCCAGCGGCCCTTCAGACTCCCGTTTGCCGCCCACCGCGGCAAATCCCAGTACCGAGGGCGGCTGGTCAAAAAACAGCGTCTTTCCACACCGTCTGTTCATCCCTCAACCCCCCAGCATCGGACGCAGAAAATAGTAGATTACGCCCCAGACCACGCTGGCCATCATGCCCCAGACGATGACCGGCCCGGCGATGACGAACATCTTCGCCCCAACGCCGGTGACCAATCCCTCGACCCGGTACTCGATGGCCGGCGAGACCACCGCGTTGGCAAAGCCGGTGATCGGCACGAGGGTTCCCGCGCCCGCTTTGGAGGCAATCTTCTGGTACCAGCCCAGCGAGGTCAGTATCGCCGAGAGCACCACCAGCGTGACGCTGGCCAGCGCCGAGGCGTCGGTCAGGATAAAGCCGCGGGTCTGGTAAAAGGCCCGCAGCCCTTCGCCGATCAGACAGATCGTTCCGCCCACAAAAAACGCCCACAGACAATCGGTCCAGAGCTTTGATTTCGGGCTTACCTGCCGGCTCAGCTTGTCATATTCCTCTTTTGAGATTTTCATCTTTTTTCTCCTTCTGGCAAACTGCCCTGACCGCAGTATTTCCCCGGAAAGGAAAAAATATGTATCGGCAGCGGCTCTGTGAAAAGCAATAAGTAAAAATTCCTTTTTATCGTTTCGCTTGCTTGTATCCCATCTTGGTATCTGCTATAATAGAAAAGTATGTGTGGAGCCAATTTTGCTCTGCAAATCGAAATTTCACCGCCGTTTTATTCGCTTATAGGGGGAACATTATCATGCCGTCAAAGGTTGTTGTTGGCGTCCAGTGGGGCGACGAGGGCAAGGGCAAGATCATCGACATCCTCGCGCAGGAGGCACAGGTCGTCGTCCGCGCACAGGGTGGAAACAACGCGGGTCACACCGTCGAACAGGGGGGCGAGGTCTACAAGCTGCGGACCGTGCCTTCCGGAATTCTCTATCCCGACACGCTCTGCCTGATCGGCAATGGCGTGGTGGTCAATCCCGGCAGCCTGCTGGCCGAGATGGACGGGCTTGAGGCGCGGGGCATCAGCTGCGCGAACCTCTGGATTGATCCGCGCGCCCACGTCATCATGCCCTGGCACCCGCTGATCGACGGTCTGGCCGAGGACGCCCGGGACGAGGCGCATCGGATCGGCACCACCCGCAACGGCATTGGCCCTTGCTATATGGACAAGGCCGAGCGCAGCGGCCTGCGGATCTGGGATCTCGTGCACGAGGAGGTCTTCCGCAAAAAGGCGCGGATTGCCGGTGAGGAGAAAAATCGTCTGATCACCAAGCTGTACGGCGCTCAGCCGATGGACCTCGATGCGATCATCGAGGAGTATGTCGGCTACGGCAAGCGGCTGGCGAGCCATGTCGCCGATGTCTCGGTGCTGGTTTACAACAGCTACAATGAGGGCAAAAAGATTCTGTTCGAGGGCGCGCAGGGCACCCTGCTCGACCTTGACATGGGCACCTATCCGTTTGTCACCAGCAGCCATCCGGTGGCCGGCGGCTTTGCAATCGGCTCCGGCGTCGGCCCGCGGATGATCGACGAGGTCATCGGGGTTGCGAAAGCCTATACCACCCGGGTGGGCGAAGGGCCCTTCCCCACCGAGCTGTTCGACGAGGTGGGTCAGCTGATCCGGGATAAGGGGCACGAGTACGGCACCGTCACCGGGCGTCCCCGCCGCACCGGCTGGTTTGACGCGGTGATTCTGCGGTATGCGGTGCGGGTTAACGGACTGACCCAGCTGGCGGTCAACAAACTGGACACCCTTGCCGGAGTGGGCGACCTGAAGGTCTGCACCGCCTATGAGCTGCCCGACGGCACCCGGTTGACCGAGTACCCCGAGTCTTTGGAGGTGCTCGCCGACTGCAAGCCGGTTTATGAGACGATCCCCGGCTTTACCGAGGACATCTCCGGCTGCCGCAGCTTTGACGAGCTGCCCGAGAGCTGCCGCAGCTACATTGCCGAGCTCGAACGGCTGTGCGGCTGCCGGATCACGATGGTCGGCGTCGGCCCCGCGCGGGAGCAGAATCTGGTGCGGGCGTAAACGGATATTCTTGATTCTTTTGGCCGGAACGGGAAACCCGTTCCGGCTTTTCTTTTTCCCTTTTCGCGATATAATTAAAACAAATGGCCTTGGTTGAAAGGAGCGTTTTGAAGATGGCACAGCTCACCTATCAGGGGCACGGCAGCCTGCGGATCGTCTCCTCCGCGGGCGCGGTGCTCTATCTTGACCCCTTTGCAGGAGAGGGTTATGATCTGCCCGCCGACCTCGTTCTGGTCACCCATGACCACCACGACCACAACCGGGTTGACCTGGTTTCCCAAAAGCCGGATTGCCGGGTTATCACCTTTCGTGAGGCGCTAAAGGATGGCGTATACCGGCGTTTTTCGGTCTGCGGTTTTGAGATCGAAGCCGTTCCCGCCGGCAACAAAAACCATGATCCGGCCTGCTGTGTCGGCTTCCTGATCTCGGTAGACGGCGTGGCCCTTTATGCCGCCGGGGACACCTCAACCACCGACGCAATGGCGAGTTTTGCCGCCCGAAAACTGGACTGGGCGCTGCTGCCGATTGACGGGGTATACAATATGGGACCTGAGGAGGCCTCCCGCGCGGCAGAGTTGATTTCTGCCGTTCACAGCGTACCGATCCACATGATGCCCGGCGCGCTGTTTGATGAGGAGATGGCCGCGCGGTTCAACGGACCCGGCAAAACGGTGCTGCGGCCCGGCCAGACGGTTGAGCTATGAGCGCCGCCGTCTTTCCTCCCCGTGGTCTGCGGGTGGTGCTCTGTCAGATCAACAGCCAGTATATTCACTCGGCCCTCGCCCCGTGGTGCCTTGCGGCGGCGGTAACCGCGCGCAGCGCGCTGCCGCATCTGCTACGGGTGGAGGACGCCAACATAAACCAGCCGATTGAGGGGGTTGCCGACCGTCTGTGCGCCGGTGCACCCGATCTGATCGGCTTATCCTGCTATATCTGGAACGCCGCTTACCTGCGCCAGCTGCTGCCGCTGCTGCGCCGCAGACTGCCGTCGGTCATTTTGGTCGCAGGCGGACCACAGGCGAGCTTTGACTGCGCTGATTTTTGGGAAAAGAACCCCGAATTTGATCATCTGCTGGCCGGAGAGGGCGAGGTTTCCTTTCCGCTGTTGCTCGATGCGCTCGCCGGTACAGGGGAGGTCGACGCGGTACCGGGGCTTGTCCGAAAAACCGTTGACGGACTGCATCAAAATCCACCTGCGCCGCCGGTAACCGCGCTCGATGACCCGTATACAGCCGCCTACTTTTCCGCGCTGCGGGGGCGGATTGCCTATCTCGAGGCCAGTCGGGGCTGTCCGTTCCATTGCGCCTTTTGTCTGTCCGGACGGGAGGACCGGCTGCGGCAGTTCCCGCTGGATCAGACGCTGGATCGCGCGCTGCGGCTTGCCAATTCCGGCTGCCGCACCATCAAGTTTGTCGACCGGACATTCAATGCCGACCGCCGCCGAGCAATCGAGATCTGGTCCGCGCTGATCGAGTTGCGCTGCCAGGGCAAGATTCCGCCGGGGGTCTGCTTCCACTTTGAGGTGGGGGCGGATCTTTTCGATGAGGAGAGTCTTTCCCTGCTCGCCGGCGCACCGGCCGGGCTATTTCAGTTTGAGGCAGGGCTGCAGAGCTTTCACCCGCGCGCACTCGCGGCGGTAGCCCGCACCGCCGACAATGACCGGCTGTGCGCCAATCTGATTGCGCTGCGCCGGGCGGGCAACATCCATCTTCACCTCGACCTGATCGCCGGCCTGCCCTATGAGGACGCGGCCTCGTTTGCCGCCGGCTTCGACCGGGCGTTCGCGCTGGGGCCTCATCAGCTCCAACTGGGCTTTCTCAAGCTGCTGCGAGGCAGTCCGCTCTGGCAGCAGGCCGATGCACTAGGGTTACAATTTGAACCCGCCCCGCCCTATGAGGTCACCGCCACCCGCTGGCTCTCCCCCTCTGATCTCGCTCGTCTGCACGACGCCGAATGGGCGCTTGACCGGCTGCACAACAGCGGTCGGTATCCCCGCGCGCTGGCCGAGCTGCTGGATCGCTGGCAGGGCGGCGCGCTGGCCTTCTTTGCAGCGTTCCGCGGATTTTGCCGCGCGATGGGGCTGCCGGATCACCCGGCGCAGGACGAGGTCGCAGCCCAGCTGTTCCGGTTTGGATGCGGCCTTGCGGGCATGTCCGCACAGCGGCTGCGGGATCTGCTCTGCATGGATCTGCTCGCTGGTCGCCGTGGCGGAAGGTTTCCCGATTTTTTGCGGCGGGAGGATCCCGATTTCGGTCGGATCGCGCCGCTGCTGCGGTCTGGGCAGGCAGACGGTATCCTCGCCGGACTCGAGGAGGCGCGGGCGCGGTTTGGCCGCGGCGAACTGCGCTTTTGCATCCTTTACAGCGGGGTGGGCTGCTGTGGGGGAGGCCGGACGCTGGTTCTCGCTGATCACCGGCAGGCGGATCCGGTCAGCGGGCAGTACCCGTTAATTCTATTGCCGCTGGATGAGTTTTTCGCTCGTTGCGGCTCCTAAAAACAAGAGGGGTGTTTATCGCACCCCTCTTTTCCGTCCGCTGAGCTGGTAGCCGAGCACTCCGGCAAGTACCAACGCCGCGCCGGCCAGCGCAAACCGACCCGGCCGCTCGCCGAAAACCAGCGCGACGAGCAGCGGGTTGAGAATCGGTTCTATCGAACACAGCAGATTTGCGGTAACCGGCTCGACCAGGGTGAGCGCCTTGGCGAGCAGTAGATAACCCAGGCCGATCTGAAACACCCCGAGCAGCGTGACGGCAACCAGCGCCGAGATGGGAAACGCGGTTTCCATCGCAAGGAAGGGCAACCCCAGCACCGCACCGGCCAGCTGGGCAAATAGGAAGGAGGACACCCCGTCCGCTCCCGCCGGCAGCCCGGAAAGAAATACTATCGCATAGCATAACCCGCTGGCGAGGCCGAGCAGGTTTCCCAGGCGGGATCCGGGGGTCAACCTGTCACAGAAAAAGAGAAGGGTTCCACAGAAGACCAGTCCACAAGCGCAGAGCGAGCGCCGCCCGGGCCGCCGTCGCGCAAAAATCCAGAGCAGCAGCACAACAAAGATCGGCGAGGTATATTGCAGCAGAATGGCGTTGGCCGCGGTGGTCAGCTTCGCGGCGAAGACATAGAAGATATTGGTCAGGCAGAGCGCAAACGCCCCGATCAGCACCGGAATGTTGCAGCGCGGCCGGCGGTGGGCTGCCGCCATCCAGAGTGCGAGTACCAAGGCGCCCAGCGCCCCGCGCGCGCCGTTGATCGCAAGCGGAGACCAGGGAATCGCCTTAACGCACACACCGCTGATGCTGAACAGCATTGCCGCAGCGAATGCCTGTACCGCGCCCCTTTTCTCCTGTCCCATCCGCATCTCCCCCGTTTTCCTTGTCAAACCGGTTTCATAGCCTTATAATCTAGGATATGAAGTCCTGCCGGTTATTTAGAAGCCGCGGGCGGCGGCGTCTGCCGCGGAAGGGAGTTTGGGATGAAAACGAACCGCATCATCGCGCCGGCAAAAATTTTGTTGCCCGGTGAAAAGGTTGATCTCTCGCGCTGGGCCGTACTGGCCTGCGACCAGTTCACCTCTCAGCCAGATTACTGGGAGCAGGTGTCCAAACTGGTCGCCGGCGCGCCCAGTTGCTTGGATCTGATTCTGCCGGAGGTCTGGCTCGACCAGCCGGATGTCGACCAGCGGATTGCGGCAATCCACCGCGCAATGGAGAAGGCGCTCGACCACACGCTGACCCGAGTTGTGGAGGGCATGATCTACCTGCGCCGTACTACCGCCAGCGGAACGCGGGAAGGGCTGGTCGCGGCGATCGATCTCGAGCAGTACAGTTATGACCCGGCCGCAGAGCCGCTGATCCGCCCAACCGAGCGGACGGTGACCGAGCGGATCCCGCCCCGGTTGGCGGTGCGCCGCGGCGCGCCGCTCGAGACACCACATATTCTGATGCTGGTTGACGACCCGAAAAATACCCTGCTCGGGCCGCTGGCAGCGGCTGCAACCCAGCATTCCCCGCTATACGACACCCCGCTGATGTTGGGCGGCGGCAGTATCACCGGCTGGGCGGTTACCGATCCCACGCTGATTGCCGGCGCAGTACAGGCAGTAGAGGCGTTTGCGGCCCATCCCGGCCCGGACGGACGGC
The DNA here is from genome assembly GCA_944386485.1 of uncultured Pygmaiobacter sp. Classification (GTDB taxonomy): domain Bacteria; phylum Bacillota; class Clostridia; order Oscillospirales; family Ruminococcaceae; genus Pygmaiobacter. Next base: position 26,134 of record CALXBG010000078.1, read on the forward strand.
CGCCGATCGCCCTTGCGGTGGGGGACGGCAACCACTCCCTTGCAACGGCAAAGGCGTGGTGGGAGGAGATCAAAACCAGTCTGACTCCCGCGGAGGCAGCGTGCCATCCTGCCCGGTATTGTCTGGTTGAGATCGAAAATATTCATGATCCCGCGATCCAATTCGAGCCGATTCATCGCGCGATCTTCGGCGCGGATCCGGCCGCGCTGCGCGTCGAGATGGAACAGTTCTTCGCCGCGCAGCGTGCTCAGCTGACCTTTGGTTGCGCCGCTTCGGGAACCCAGCATTTCTCGTTTCTCGATCACAATGGCGAGACCATCTGTGCGCTCGAAGGAGCGCGCTGGCCGCTCTGTGTGGGTAGCATCGAGGCCTTTCTCGCCGAGTGGCAGCCCGCCCATCCCGGCGCACGGGTAGATTACATCCACGGGGAGGCGGCGCTGCGTGATCTTGCAGCTCAGGGCGCAGTTTGCCTGTTGCTGCCTCCGTTTGAAAAATCTGATCTCTTCCGCGGCGTCTACCTCGGCGGCGTACTGCCAAAGAAGACCTTTAGTATGGGACATGCTGAAGAAAAGCGGTATTATCTTGAGTGCCGGTCGATCCGGCACTAATTTCAAGCCGCCTTTTTCTTCCTCCTCTCTTGTTTGCACTAGGGGATTATGGTAAAATGTCAAAAGTGATTTTCCTAAAATTGGCCGGTGCAGCCGGTCCGCACAAAGGAGCGCTGCAATTTGAACGAATTTGAGCGCCGCCACATGCGCGGCAGTAAAAACCCTTCGGAAGAACAACGGGAACCCACCTGGGTCAAGCGACCGCGCCACCGCCGCCGGCGTTCGCTCTCCGCAAAACAGAGGCGGTTAGTTCTGATCGCTGCGGCCGTGCTGCTGACCGTCGTGATCGGCGTGTTGCTGGGGGTCTTCTTCTTCTCGATGAATCGCAGCGAGATCCCGGAGAGCGTGATCCCCTCCGACATCTCACGGACCGAAAATTCCACCGACCTTGCCTACGACAAGGATGCCAACCGGATCGATGCCGAGAAGTATACCGAGACGATTCTGCCTGAGAGCGAGGACGCCGGACAAGAGTATATTGATGAGACTCTTTTCATCGGGGATTCCAATACCTACCGGATGATCGCCTACGGCTTTACCTCGCTTGAAAATGACATTGGTGTGGTTTCGATGGGTGTTCAGATGGTGCCGGACAAGGATTGTGTCTTCTTTAAGGGTTATTCCAACCCGGTCACCATTCCCGAAGCGGTGGGCATTATGCAGCCGCGTCGGATTGTCTTCACCTTCGGCACCAACAATACCATCGGCTGGTCAACCGAGACCTTTATCTCGAACTACCGCACCGCGCTCGAGGCGATTGAAGAGGCCTATCCCTACGCTGATATTATCATCAATTCGATCCCGCCGGTGCATCAGTATCGGGACAACCCCGGTATCACAATGCAAACCATCGACAAATTTAACCTCGCGCTGGTCGAGCTGGCCGAGGAGATGGATTTCAAATTCCTCAATAGTGCCGAGGTACTCAAGGATGAAACAACCGGCTTTGCGAAATGGGATTACACCATCAGCGATGGAATTCATCTGAACAAGGCCGCTTTTGAGGCGATGTTTGAGTATATCCGTACCCACAGCTATATCACCGAGGACGATCGGCCACAGCCGTTGGAGCCGATACCCGAGCGCAAAGAGACCCCGCCTGATCTGATTACCAACGATCCGCTTGCAGTCCATACTGAAAAGCCGGACTCCTCGTCAAAGGCACAGGAAATTGAAATTCTGTTTGGAGTCAGCGACAGCAAGGCCGGCTATATTGACGGCGAGGCCAAGCAGATGATCGTTCCCGGAAAGACCTGTGAGCAGGTGGTTGCCGTCGCGAACAAGGGCTACGAATTTGTGCACTGGGAGGTCACGGTCGGCTCGATTAAGGAACCTAAGGTCTCTAAGCTGTCCTTTGTCGTTCCCGCTTATGTGACCGAAGGCCCCATCAAATTGACGGCGGTTTTCCGGGTCAAAGCAACGCCTACCCCGACACCCACGCCTACCCCGACACCTACGCCTTCGGCAACCCCGACGCCTACGCCGTCCGCAACGCCCTCTCCGACGCCGGAGGTAACCCCAACTCCTACCCCGACGCCGACTCCAACACCGACTCCGATTCCGATCTCCTCCTCGAGTACCGGAGGATCTGAACCGTCGGCGTAATCAATTAAAACATTAAAAAACCGGTTCCAGAAAACAATCTGGCACCGGTTTTTTTTATTCTCCACTCCAACGTCTTCCCTCTTTTTCCATTTTGCACAAAAACAGCCCGGCGCCATTTTGTCAAAAATGTCCTTTGCCTCTGCAAGCTTCTTTTTGATATCATAAAAATAGTGGAGCCGCCCACCTGGGCGGCTTTCTTTTCTCTGGCAAAGGAGGGTTGCGAGAAATGTCGGGCTGTCCCCAATATGTAAATTACGGTGCACAGGGAATCTGCCGGGTCGAAGGGGTCCGATCTGCGCGGTTTGGTGGTGCAAAAGCAAGAGACTATTATCTATTGTCCCCGGTTCATCAACCGGAGACCAGCATCTATCTGCCGGTGGACAATCCCCTGCTTGCGTCCAAAATGCGCCCGGTTCTCACGCCGGAAGAGATTGATCGGACAATCCGCAGCGTGCGCGGCATACGGATGCCCTGGATCGAGGATTTCCACCTGCGTGCCCAGCGGTTTTCGGAAATTTTGTCCCGCAGAGACGAGAGAGAACTTTTGCTGTTGGTCGGCTGTCTCTATCTGCGGGGTGAACAGCGCCCGCAAGGTCTTTCCATCGGTGACCGGCAGACTCTGCGTCAAGCGCAGCGGATCGTGGAAGAGGAGTTTTCTTTTTCGCTTCACCTGCAAGCCGACCAGGTCGGCGCTTACATCCGAAACCTGCTGGGGTTGTCCGACAGCAGATAAAATAAAAGGGATTCCTGCATTAGGTGTGCCAGCATAAGAAAACAACGGTTCTGCCGTAGAATTTTGGCGTAGAAAGCACGCAGAGCGGCCCCCCAAGCCACCAAGGCTTGGGGGGCCGCTCTTTGCACTTTCTCCATCCAAAATTCTGGGGCAGAACTGCATACACCGTAAAAAGGCCGATTTTGATGCGGGTGCAAGG
>CALXBG010000079.1 GCA_944386485.1 uncultured Pygmaiobacter sp.
CAGCAGGACACCCGTCCCCCGCTTGTGGCGGCGGCCGACTATCTCAATGAGGGAAAGGGGGTTGCCAGTCCTGAGGCGGCGCTGGCCGGCGCACTCGACATCATTGCCGAGGAGCTGAGCGACGACGCCCGGCTGCGCGGGCTGCTGCGCGGTCTGATGCTGCATAGTGGGGTACTGACAAGCCGTGCCGCCGGAGAAGCGGACAGCGTCTATGCCCCTTATTATGATTTCCGGGAACCGGTCTCCAAAATTGCCGGGCACCGGGTGCTCGCGATCGACCGGGGTGAGCGGGAAAAGTTTCTCAAGGTCTCGGTCGAGCTGGATGAGGTTCAGGCGGTGGGGCTGATTGCCGGCACCCTCTCCCCGAAAGACGGTCCTTACGGCGCGCTGCTGGAGCAGGCGGCAGCCGACAGCTGGCGGCGGCTGCTCTTCCCCTCTCTTGAGCGGGAACTGCGCAGCTCGCTGACCGAGCGGGCAGACGAAGGGGCGATCCGGGTCTTCGGCGAAAACCTGCGCGGACTGCTGCTCCAGCCGCCGATCCGCGGCAAGGTGGCCCTCGGCATGGATCCGGGATACCGGATGGGCTGCAAGCTCGCAGTCGTCGACCCCACCGGCCGGGTACTTGAAACCGCCGTCATCTATCCCACCGAACCCTACAACCGAATCGATCAGGCAAAGGCGACAATGCGCCGCCTGATTGCTGATCACGGGGTCGAGATCATTGCAATCGGCAATGGCACCGCAGGGCGGGAAACCGAGCTGTTCGCCGCCGAATTGCTGCGGGAGCTGGGGGGCAAGGTCTCCTATATGGTGGTCAGCGAGAGCGGTGCATCGGTCTATTCCGCCTCCAAGCTCGCCGCCGAGGAATTTCCTGATTTCGATGTCAACCTTCGCAGCGCGGTGAGCATCGCCCGCCGGCTGCAGGACCCGCTGGCTGAACTGGTCAAGATCGACCCCAAGGCGATCGGGGTGGGCCAGTACCAGCATGATATGCCCGCCGCCCGTTTGGATGAAGCGCTGGACGGGGTGGTGGAGGACTGCGTCAACACCGTCGGGGTTGATCTGAACACCGCCAGCGCGCCGCTGCTTTCCCATATCGCGGGGATCAGCCCGACGGTGGCAAAAAACATCGTCGCCCGCCGGGACGCCGAAGGCCCCTATCACACCCGGCGGGAATTGCTCAAGGTGCCAAAGCTCGGGCCGAAAGCGTTTGAGCAATGCGCCGGATTTCTGCGGCTGCCGGGCGGCGAGGAACCGCTGGACGCCACCGCCGTCCATCCCGAGAGCTATGCCGCCGCACGGGGGCTGCTGGCCCGGTGCGGTTTTGATGAGACCGCGATCGGCACCCCTGCACTCGACGCGCTGGAGGAGCGGATCCGGGCGATCGGCAAGCAGCAGCTGGCCGATGCGCTGGGAATCGGTCTGCCCACCCTGACCGACATCACCGGCGAACTGCGCCGGCCGGGCCGGGATGTGCGGGATACGCTGCCCCCGCCGCTGCTGCGTACCGATGTGATGAAGATGGAAGATCTTCGCCCCGGTATGGAGCTGACCGGAACGGTCCGCAACGTCATTGATTTTGGTGCCTTTGTCGACATCGGGGTGCATCAGGACGGACTGGTTCACATCAGCCAGCTGGCCGACCGGTTTGTCCGCAACCCCGGCGAGGTGGTCTCGGTCGGAGATGTCGTCAAGGTGCGGGTGCTCTCGGTCGACATCGCAAAGAAGCGGATCAGCCTGACGATGAAAAGCCAGGCAAAGTCCGAGCGAAAGAACTAAAAAGAAGGCCCGCGGCGGGGATACCGCCGCGGGCCCTCTTATTTTTCCGGTCAGTTTTCAGCCGGGAACTGCTCATAGAACTTCTGGGTGCGCCCATCAAACAGGCCGCGATCGGTGATGACCGCGTTCTGGGTACAGGCCAGCGAGATCAGCGCCAGCTTCATCATGCAGCCCGGCTTTGCAAAGATCCCATCGGTCGCCTGCTCCTGCCGTGCAATCGCAGGCACCAGCTCGGGCAGCGGCAGCAGGCTCATCAGTCCGGCGACCGGCAGCTCGAGCAGGCCGGTGACCTTGCCCCCGCGCACGGTGCAGAAGCCGCCGCCGCAATCGATCAGCGTCTTCGCCGCGAGATAGCCCTCGGCGGGGTCCTTGTAACAGAGGGCGAGGTTATGGCAGTCGTGGCTGACGGTGGAAGCCATCGCCCCCTCTTTCAGATAGAAGTTGCGGGCGACGGTGACGGTGTGATCTGCCGCGCCGTGGCGGTTGAAAACTGCGAGGAAGCACAGATCCTCCCGGCCGGCAAGGTCAACGAAGCCGTCCTTGACCGGAAGTTCCTCATAGAACAGATCGCTGCGGGCGGTGGGGGTGTCATAGTCGAGCACCGCAACCCGCACCGTGTCCCCCGCACCGGCGGGCGCGGCAAGGCGCAGGCAGTCCGGCCCATCCAGACCGACGGTCCGAACCGTGCCGCCCAGCACGCTGTCCGGGATCGCACGGGGCGCCGGCTCCTCCAGCAGCTGTCCATTCTCAACCATCAGCCGGCCCTCGACAAAGACGGCGGCGGGGTCGCGGCCATCCAGCGCATCGAGCAGCTGCATATCGGCGAGATACCCCGGCGCAATCGCGCCCAGATCCTCGATTCTGGCGCTGCGGGCCGAGTTGTAGGTCGCCCAGCGGTAAGCGTCCATCGGGTCGACCCCTTCGCGCAGCACCTCCTTGATCAGCCGGTTGACATGCCCGGTCTCGAGCAGGTCCTTGGCGTGCACATCGTCATTGCACAGGCACACATGGTCGGTGTACCGCATTCCCTTGAGCCCGGCGACCAGCTTGGGCATCGAGCTGCTCTCCAGCGAGCTGGACTGCAGATCAACATACAACCCGGCATGGAGGTTTTCAATCACCTCCCAGTCGGTGCGGATGCTGTGGTTGTCGGTCGGGCCAGCGAGCGCATAGGCGGCAATCGCCCCGCCCGCAAGCTTGGGAGCGTGGCCCTGAATCAGCATCTCGCGGCGCAGACCCTCGTCGGCGATCCCCCGCATCTTTTCAGAATTATGGATGGTGTTGTAAAAGTCCATCATCTCGGCAATGCCGAAAACCCCCTCGCTGTCGAGCAGGTCGGCGATCTCGGCCGGGCCGAAGACCGCGCCGTTGCCCTCCGCCCCCGGCACCGAGGGCAGGCAGGAGGGTGCGAGATTGAACTGCCGCACCGGCGAGGCTTTGGCGTTATCCACCATAAACCGCACCCCGTCAATCCCCAGCACATTCGCGATCTCATGCGGGTCGACAAAGACGCTGGTGGTGCCGCAGCGGATCGCCGCGCGGCCGAAATTCTCAGGGGTCATCATCGTGCTCTCGACATGCATATGGATGTCGATGCAGCCGGGCACGAGATACCGTCCCCCGCCGTCATAAATCTGCTTACTGGGCTGCTCGGCGGCGCGCCCGTCGGTACGCACCCGCACGATGACGCCGTCGAGCACATCGACGACGGCCGGGTAGATCTCCCCGGTGATCATATTGACCAGATTGATATTCTCCACCGACAGATCGCAGGGGATCTCCCCCATTGCGGCGGCGACCAGCTTAGCACGGTTCAGTTCTTTTTTGACTCGCATCTTCGGCTTCCTTTCTGTTTGGCGCGGCGTTCGCCGGCAGATTCTTTTTTTAGTATATCACATACCAATCGGGCTGTCATCGCTTTTCGGTCGCCGCGCACAGGCTGGAGAGGACGATGCCGCCGGCCACCAGCAGGATTCCAATCCAGCCGAACAGGTTTGGCAGAGCATCTCCGAGCAGCAGAATCCCGCCTAGCAGGGTGAACAGAACCTCGCCGGCCTGGGTCGCCTCGACCGCTGCCAGCTGTGCGGGATTATCCCGTACAAGATCGGTCGCGCGGAAGAAGAGCGCCGTCGCTGCAATGCCGGAAAAGACGGCCACCAGCAGCGACTGGAAGACCTGTGCGCCGCTGGGCAATCCGCTGCGGACAGCCGCCACGCTGCTGACGACCAGCCAGAATGGTAGGCTGCACAGTCCCATTCCGAACACCCGCTGCAGCGCGTCCAGCTGCCCGCCGCATACCGCCATCATCTTGCGGTTGCCCAGCGGATAGGAAAACCCCGCGATAAGCAGCAGGATAATGCATACGGCAAGCCCATCGCCGGCGCTGTCCCCCCGCAGCTGGAGGGCAAATACCCCCGCCACCACCACCAGCGAGCAGAGCAGCGTGCGTACCGGGGTCCTCCGGCCAAAAAGCGGGGTGAGCAGGATACCGGCGGGGATGGTCAGCTCCCAGCAGGCGGCGACAAACCAGGATTCTCCAAAGGAGGACGCCAGCGTCAGCGGCAGATAAAACAGGCCGAACCCCACGGTGCTCCAGAGCAGCCAGGGCCCGGGAGCAGCCGCAATCTGCCGGAATACCGGCCGCCACCGGCCGCCCGGGAGCAGCATCAAAAACAGAATCGGGGTGAGCAGCAGATACCGCAGCGGCGCGCTCCAGAGCGGGCTGCCCCCGCCGAGGTTCATACTGCGGTTGAATATAAAGCTGAATGCAAAGAAAAAGGAGGCGGTAACCCCCAAGGCGAACGCTTTCTTCATCGATGGATTTCCCTCTTTTTAGCCAATTTCTGTTTATCTTCTATTTTATCAGCTTTTTGCACAAAAGGCCATCGCGATTTTGGTCACGCAAAACTTCAAATTTTTGCAAATTCAGACATTTGTCACAAATACGCCTTTTTCTTTTCGCCGTTTTGAGGTACAATAATGATGTTGCCCATACAGGACAAGGACAAAACTATGGGTGCGGCAATCCGTTCGCGCCGTTTTGAAAGTGAGGAGTTACGATGAAGTCCATGACCAAGCAGGAAGCGATGACCGCGCTGCGCGGCAGATGTATCGCGCTGATCCGGTTTGATGATTTTGAGACCGCAAAGGCGGTCGCCCATGCCGTCGCCGAAGCCGGCATCGGTGCCATTGAAGTAACCTTTACCGTCAAGGACGCGCCCCGGCTGATTCGGGAGCTCAACGAGGAGTTTGGTGATACCGTGCTGGTTGGCGCGGGGACAGTGCTCTCTGCCGACCAGGTTGAGCTTGCCTATGAAAATGGGGCCGACTTTGTCACCAGCCCCTGCATCCTGCCCGAGGTAGGCGCGGCCTGCAAGCGGCTGGATCTTCTGTGCAGCATGGGTGCACAGACGGTCAACGAGGCCTACCAGAGCCATCTGGCGGGCAGCGATCTAATCAAGCTGTTCCCGGGTTCTTCGATTGACCCCGACTTTATTCAGGCGGCCAAAGCCCCGCTGCCCTTCCTTGAGTTCTTGCCCACCGACGGGGTGGATTACAGCAACATCGGCCATTGGTTCGGGTGTGGCGCCTATGCCGTCGGCATCAGCAGCTATCTGACCAACGGGATTGACAAGGACCATCTGGCCGAGGTGGCCGGCCGCTGTAAGCTGTTGCTCAACGCGATTGACTGAAAGAGGACAAAAGGAGCCCGTCTTAGAAAAATCTAAGACGGGCTCCTTTCTTTTGGATTACAACTCAAGATTGAGTTCCAGGCCGACCGGGCAATGATCGCTGCCGGTGACCTCCGGCCAGATCGTACTGTCGACCAGCTGATCCTGTAACCGGCGGCTGATGATAAAGTAGTCGATCCGCCATCCCGCATTGTTCGCCCGGGCATTGAACCGATAGCTCCACCAGCTGTAAGCGCCGGTCTTGTCGGGATAGAGCGCGCGGAAGCTGTCCAGAAAGCCGCTGTCCAGCAGCGCGGTCAGCTTTTCCCGTTCCTCTGCGGTATATCCGGCATTACCCTCGTTGGGCTTAGGATTTTTCAGGTCGATCGGCTGGTGCGCAACATTGAGGTCTCCGCAGTAGATCACCGGTTTTTTCTCGTCCAGCGCACACAGATAGGCGCGCATTGCATCCTCCCATTCCATCCGGTAATCCAGCCGCTCGAGCTGCTGTTTGGAATTTGGGGTATAGCAGTTGACCAGATAAAAGCCGGGATATTCCAGCGTGATGACCCGTCCCTCATGGTCGTGTTCCTCGATACCGAGCCCATAGGAGACCTGCAGCGGTTCATGGCGGGTAAAAACCGCGGTGCCCGAGTATCCCTTGCGCTCGGCGCTGTTCCAGTATTGCAGATATCCCGGCAGTTCAACTGTCGCCTGCCCCGGCTGCATCTTAGTCTCCTGCACACAGAAGATGTCCGCGTCGAGCTGGCTGAAAAAGCCCGCAAAACCCTTATTGAGGCAGGCCCGCAGCCCGTTGACATTCCATGAGATCAATTTCATGTTGTTACCTCCCCGGCCGAATCTTTGCCCCATTTTATCATACCCCGGCTCAAAACGCAAAACCGGTGCGGCTCGCTTGAACCACACCGGTTTTTTCAGTTTAGGAACTCTGCTGCTCCAACCTGGTCAGCAGCGCCGTGATGGGGCAGATTAGTATGCCGGCACAGAAGTTGCCGATGCCGTGCACAAGGTCCCAGGGCAGCCCGGCAATAATCCAGGCAACCATCCCCTCAAAGTCCAGCCCGAAAAGCAGCGCCTGCGCCGGGGCGTACAGAGTGCCGAACAGCAGCCCGTGCAGCCCGCACAACAGCATATAGACCACCGGGCGCACACGCCGGGGCAGATTGCGGGGCAACAGCATGGTCATACCCCACAGAATTCCCCACAGGTAGAGGTAGGGCAGCCACCAGGTCGAAAAACCGGCAAACAGCCCGTTGAGCAATACATAGAGATAGATCGGGTAAAGCGCCTTTTTGCGGTAGACCAGCGTATAACTGATGGTCAAAACCCCCAGCAGATGAACGTTGGGCAAAAACTCCATCACGATCTTGGAGAGATACATCAAACTGCCCAGCATGCCGAAGACCGCGATCTGGCGCGCCGTCAGTTTCAACCCTTCTCCACCCGCAGCTCATACACGCTGCCTGCGATGATCTCGGTGGCGTCCACCCCGGTGGAGGCATACTCGCCGTCGATATAGAAGGCCCAGTAGCTGCCGTCGGCGTCATAGTCGGCGGTGATACCACCCACTTCTTTGACATACAGGCCATACTCGCTCTCCTCACCGGCAATCAGCCCCAGCTCAAGCAGCGCCTCGCCAACGGTCGTCTTGTCGGTATGGATCTCATAGGCGGTTTCCTTTCCGTCGGCATCCGCCATCACAAACTGAAAAACGGTCTCGCCCTCGCCCAGCACTTCGGCCTGCGCGTCGGATGCAGCCTCGCTGCTCTGGGGTACGCTCTGGCTGTCCTGCGCTACCGAGCTGCTCTGCTGCAGGGCCGAGGAGCTATTCTTGCTGTCGCTGCACCCGGTCGTGACCACCGCTGCAGCCGCAAGCAGCAGGACACACAGGAAGAGCGACACAGATCTCTTAATCGACTTCATCTGGTTCATTTTAGGTTCTCCTGTCCTATTTTGATTTCTCCCAGCCGGCGCCCGCGGCTTTGGGGGAGAGGTTGCCGTACAAAGTTTTTCGGCTCGGCGCTCCGCCGGCCCGCCTTCTCGGATTGCTCCAATGGCGTTTTCCCAAATGCGGCTTTGGGTCAGGGCCTGCGGTCTTGTCTTGTTGCGCCTCACGGCGACGGGCTCGCACAGGAATTGCACCTGTTTCCTTTTCCGGCCGGGCTATTATACCACATTCTGCCACAGGTTTCAAACATAGAAAACGGGGCGGCCGGTCTCCTGGCTGCCCCGTTTATTCTAATTTAATTACTTTTCCTCTGCCTCGGCCCGCTTTGCGTGCATCATGGTATCAACCTCGACCAGGGCCTTGGTGTCCCGGGCGATCATCAGCTCCTCATTGGTGCAGATGACGAAGGTCTTAACCCGTGCCCCCTCGGCAGTCAGATCGATGATATCGCCGCGGGTCTTGTTCTTCTCCTCGTCAATCTTAATGCCCAGATACTCCATGTTGGCGCAAACGTCCGCGCGCACCCCGTCGCTGTTTTCGCCAATGCCGCCGGTAAAGACCAGCGCGTCCAGGCCGCCCATCGCGGCGATATACCCGCCGATATATTTCTTGATCTGGTAGCAGAGCATGTCATGGGCGAGCTGGGCCTGCTCGTTGCCCAGCGCGGTCGCCCGCTCGATGTCCCGGTTGTCGCTCGAGATACCGGAAACGCCCAGCAGACCGCTGCGCTCGTTGAAGACACGGAGGAACTCGTTGCCGTGTTCGCCGGTCTTCTCGGCAATATAGGTGACCACCGAGGGGTCAAGATCGCCGCTGCGGGTGCCCATCATCAGGCCGCCGGTCGGCGACATGCCCATCGTGGTATCAACGCTGCGGCCGCGGTCCACCGCGGTGATCGAGGAGCCGTTGCCCAGATGGCAGGTGATGATCTTGAGCTGATCGATCGGCTTGCCCATGATCTTGGCGCAGGTCTTGCTGACATACCGGTGAGAGGTGCCGTGGAAGCCGTAGCGGCGGATGTGGTACTTCTTGTAATACTCGTAGGGAATGGCAAACATATATGCCTTAGGAGGCATTGAATGATGGAAGGAGGTATCAAAGACGCAGGCCTGCGGCAGATCCATGCCAAAGACCTTCTGTGCGGCGCGGATGCCCTGGATATGAGCGGGGTTGTGCAGCGGGGCCAGCTCAGCGAGCTCCGCAATCTGCTGTACAACCTCTTCGGTCAGCAGGCAGGAATGGGGGAACTTGTCTGCGCCCTGCGCGACCCGGTGGCCGATGGCGTCGATCTCGTGGATGTCCTCGATCACCGCGCCGTCGCCCTTGGTCATCATCTCGATCAGCTTGGAAAACGCCTCGGTATGGTTCTGGAAAGAGCAATCCACCTTGATCTCGTATCCATCCGCGGTCTTGTGGGTGATCATGCCGCCGGGGATGCCGATTCGCTCGCAGTTGCCCTTGCACAGGACCTTTTCGCCGTCCATATCAATCAGCTGATACTTCAGCGAACTAGATCCGCAGTTGATAACCAGAATTTTCATAAGCGCCGAACCTCCATTTATAGTTTCATAGTTGCATTTTCTTCTCTTTTTAACTTAATTATTATATAATAAATACAGATCATTTTCAAGAAAACAGCGTTCTTTTTTGCTGTTTTGTCGAAGCATTTGCAGTTATTGCAACCTTTCGCCTCATTTTCGCAAGCGGCGGTGGGCTGCCGGGCAGAAACTGTTTCATACAGGAGGACAAAATGCGGCGCATCGGTATCATCGCAGAGTACAACCCCTTCCACAGCGGCCACGCTGCCCAGATTGCCCTGTTGCGGCAGATGGGCGCCGACAGCATTGCGGTGGTAATGAGCGGCAGCTATGTCCAGCGGGGCTCTCCCGCCCTTTTTTCCAAATTTCTTCGTGCGAGGGCCGCGCTGGCGGCGGGTGCAGATCTCGTCGCCGAACTGCCGGTTCCCTGGGCTGCCGCCGAGGCCGACCGGTTTGCCGAGGGCGGCGTTTTTCTGCTTGCGGCCGCCGGCTGCGAGGAGATCTGCTTTGGCGCCGAACAGGCTGATCTCGACCGGCTTTGGCAGCTGGCCCGGCTGCTGGAGGATCCTGCCTTTGACGCTGCGCTCACCGCGCGGCACACCGCAGGCGGCGGGTCACTGGCGGCGCTGCGCGCCCGGCTGGCCGAACAGGAACTGCCCGGCGCCGCAGCGCTGCTCGCCGGGCCGAACAACGCGCTGGGCATTGCCTATCTGCGGGCGATCGACCGACTCGGGCTGAAAATGCGGGCGATTGCGATTCCCCGGGTCGGTGCAGCACATGACGCGCCGCTCACCGACGGCAAAATTGCCAGCGCCAGCGCGCTGCGCGCCCTCTTTTACGAGCAGGGCGCTGCGGCCCTGGCCCCCTACCTGCCCGAATCCGCGCTGCCGCTTTATCTCGCTGCCGAGCAGGAGGGGGCGGTGGCCGATTTCGATGCCTTTTCCCTCTCGCTGCTCACCCTGCTGCGGGCAGCGGATCCCGCCGACTTCACCGCGCTGCCCGGCGCGGGCGGAGAAGGGCTGGACCGGCTGCTCGCAAAAGCCGCCGCACGCGCGGGCAGTACCAAACAGTTATATGACCTGCTCAAGAGCAAGCGGTACACCCATGCCCGGCTGCGGCGGCTGGCGCTCGCGGCCTATCTCGGCCTGCGGGAAGACCTGCCCCGTCTCCCCCCCTACCTGCGGCTGCTGGGCGGCAACGATGCGGGACTGCGGGAAATTCCAGGCCGCGCGGCGGGTGCAGAGATCCCCGTCTCCCAATCGCTGGCAAAGCTCTGCCGGCTGGGCGGTGAAGCAGAACGTGTCGCGCGGCTTGAGGCCCGCGCCGGCGCGCTGTGGAACCTTTGCCTGCGCGCGCCGCGTGCTGCGTCGGCAGAATTCACCGAAAAATTCATCCGGCTCTGACGAAAAAGCAGGCCATCCCCGATACCTCGGGGATGGCCCTTTTTATTGCTCCCTGCACATCACATAGTTGGTGAGCTGTATCCCATGCCGCTCCACCTGCTGTTCGCGGACAACCCGGTAACCGCGCCGCTCAAAAAAGCCGCGCGCCGTGATCGACGCATGGGTCACAATTCGCCCTGCCGCAGTCGATTCGAGCGCATCACAGAGCGCGGTGGCGATTCCCTCGTGCTGATGATCCCGATGGACATATAGCCGATCGAGATAGCCTGTGTGGTCGATGTCTCCAAAACCTACAATCGTGTTGTCGTCGAGGACCGCGACCAGGCTGTAATGCGCCAAAAAGGACCGGTTCCACCCTGCCAGATCGACATGGCCGTCCGCCCATGCGTCCAGTTGATCCGGCGTATAGTCCCGGGCGTTGACCGTATGCACGGTGTCATAGAACAGTCCCGCGAGGCCGGCGCAGTCCTCCGGTCTGTACTCTCTAATCCGCAGCCCGCTCATTTGACCCCGAACGTCCGGCCGATCCGGTAGGCGGCGTATTTGAAGCAGCCACCGATCAGCCAGAGCTGAACCAGCAGATAGTTGGGCAGGTTTTTGAACCGAAACCGCGGCTTTTCAAGCAGGTGAAAGGTCCTGAACGCCTCCTTGGTCCCCTGCCAATAGGCCTTGCCGAAGCCCCGGACGATGAACATACCGAACTTAACCAGATACCCGATCAACAGGAACGGCAGATTGAGCAGCAGCATCAGCAGCGGCTCGTTCTTATAGGGCAGCAGCAGCGAATTGCGGCCGCTCTGCACCGATTTGAAGTCGTTGTACCGGCCACCCTTGATGCCGCTGGTGGTCGCGCCGCAGATGTGGCGGCAGACTGCGCGGGGGCAGTAGATGTTCTTATAGCCCAGACTATTCGCGCGCCAACCGAGGTCGACGTCCTCATAGTAGGCGAAAAAATGCTCATCGAACATCCCGATCTCATCGAGGATGCTGCGCCGGTAAAGCGCCGCACCGCCGCAGGCAGAAAAACACCGCCGCTGACGCTGGTACCGCTTTGCATACATCCCGTCGCCGGTCTTGGCCGCCCAGCCGAAGAGGTTGACATAGTCCCCCGCGTCATCGGCGAGCTCCGGCTCATAGTACCGCAGCATCAGCGAGCCGACCGAAAAGATCTTCTCGTCGCTGTCCGCAACCTCGACCAACTGCCGCAGCCAGTCGGGCTGAGCAAAGGCGTCGTTATTGAAGAGGACCGCATACTGTGCGCTGCTCGCCCGGATGCCGGCGTTGACCGCCATCGAAAAACCGGTATTGGTACTGTTCTCGATCAGCTTATAGTTTTCGCGATCAAGATAGCTGCGGGCAATCTCAAGGCTCTCATCGGTCGACCCGTTGTCGATGACGATGACCTCAAAATCCGAAAAATCCTGCGCGAAGATGCTCTCTAAGCTCTCTTTCAGCCAGAGCGCACCGTTGAGGTTTGGTATGATAACCGATGCTTTCACTCGTCTGCCTCCCGCTTGTTCCGCCCCTGCGGGCAAAAATCTTCTTATACAGTTTAACCGCTGCGCGCTGATTTTGCAACGCCGGTTGCCGTTTTGCGCCGATTTCATTATAATATTGAGATAGAATGACGCCGAAGGGAGCTTATCGATGGGAGTATTGAGCGGGATCCGGTTGTTTTTGCTGGATCTGGATGGAACCTTTTATCTGGACGGTACGCCGCTGCCCGGCGCGCTGGACTTTCTCGCCGCGCTGCGGCAAAAAGGGGTAGCGTTTGCATTTTTAACCAACAATTCCTCCCGCGGCCGAGAGGAATATCTCGACCGTCTTGCCGGGATGGGGGTACAGATGACCGGTCGGGAGCTGCTGACCAGCGCTGACGCGACGATCGATTACCTCACGCGGGAGGGCTTCTCTCATGAACTGCTGCTCGTCGGCACCCCGAGTTTGGAGGCGCAGTTTGCCGCGGCAGGCTATACTGTGCATAGCGACCGGCCGCAGGCGGTAGTACTGGGGTTTGACACCACCCTGACCTATCAAAAGCTGGTCGAACTCTGCGACGCGGTGCGCGCCGGACTGCCCTATATCGCCACCCATCCGGATTTCAACTGTCCGGTCAAGGGCGGCTTTATCCCTGACATCGGCGGGGTGATTGCGCTGGTTGAGGCCTGCACCGGCCGGCGGCCGGACGCAGTCATCGGCAAACCGAACGCCTTTATCGCACAAGCGGCGTCCGACCGGTTCGCCGTACCGCTCGAACAGATCTGCATGGTGGGCGACCGGCTGTACACCGACATTGCGCTCGGGCGCTGCGGGGTCAAAACAGCGCTGGTTCTCTCAGGTGAGACCTCGGCCGATGATTACGCAAAAAGTGAGATTCGCGCCGATTTTGTCTTTGACGGAATCTGGCAGATGGCCGCCGCGCTGTAAACGGGACCGAAAGAAATTTTTAAGCTTCGCTTTGAAAAAATTAAGCGAAGCTTTTTTCTTTCTTCTGTTTTGGCGTCTATACTGTACCCTCGAAAGGGTGTGGTATCTTCATGCAAAGCGGCAATTATCCCTATGCCGGCAACCGGTCTATCGCGCAGGCACAACAGTCACAGCGTGCAGCGAGGGCACGTCGTCAAGCACGGCGGCGGGCGGCTGGGTGTCTTTTTCTCTTTTTGATTCTCATTGGATTGAGCTGTTTTTCACTTTGGCAATCGGTGTGGGGCCACTTTTCTAGATTCACGCCCCATCCCGAGGCTTTTTCCTCACACGAGGCAGCGCAATACAGCGATTTGTTTGCCGGAATCTCCAGTACTGCGGCGGTGCTCATCGAGCTTGACAGCGGCGAGCAGCTTGCCGCATTGCGGGCCGATCAACCGATGCCGCCGGCCAGTCTGACCAAGCTGATGACCGTCTTTGCCGCATTGCATCTACTGGATGACCTGCAGCAACCGGTCACCCTCAATAGTGATCTTTTCCCCCCGCTATGGGAGGAAAATGCCTCGATGGCAGGATTCCTGCCCGGGGAGACGGTGCGCGCACAGGAACTGCTTTACGGTGCGTTGCTGCCCTCCGGTGCGGAATGCTGCGCCGGGCTGGCCGAGGCGGTGGGCGGAGAACCCGCGCTGCTGGAAGAGATGAACCGACTGGCGCAGGAGCTGGGAATGACCGGCAGTCAGTTTGAAAACCCGACCGGTCTTGATCAGGCGGGGCATCAATCCACCGCCGCTGATCTGGCTCTGCTGCTGCGGGAGGCGTTACGGGAAGAATACGAGCCGTTTCGTACTATTTTCACCAGCTGGGATCACCAATGCGCCGGATCTGACATTCATCCGGATGGTCTGCTTCTTCGCAGCACCCTCGCGTTTCACCGCGATCAGCTGCAAGGGGATGGCTGGCAGGTGCTGGGCACAAAGACGGGATTCACCGACGCGGCAGGACTTTGTCTCGCGACGCTGGCAAAGGTCGGCAATGCGGAATACCTGCTGGTTACCCTCGGTGCGCCGGGCGCCAGCGCGTCAGACACCGCCCATATCGAGGATGCCGCGCTGGTCTGGTCGAGGCTGGCAGCCCAGATTGAACAATAAAAAAACCGCGCCTAAAAGGCGCGGTTTTTCTATTTTACCAGTAATAATGCTGGTACATCATGCCGCCGTATCTGCCAAAGTTGAGGCTGACGGTGACGATGATTATGATTGCGATAATCGCCAACAGCGCAAGGCCGATTCCGATCCAGATCAGCCGGGCCCGGGCCCAGTTGCGGCGGTTGACATTAACGCTGTCCGCAAAGCTCCAAACGATGAAGACGATGAGGTTGACCACCGGAATAATGCTGATCAGATCCATCAGGAAAAACTGGCCGGTGCTCATCGGATCGGTCTTGGATTTTTTCTCTACGGGCTTCTCGGGTACAGGCACGGCGACACCCGGCTGATAAGAGGTGGAACTCCAGGTCGCCTGTTCGGGCTGGGGCGGCACGGCATTTGCAGCATCCTGTGTCTGCTGGCTGGGCTGCACCGGTGCTTCCTCGGGCAACTGGCTCTCCTGTGCCGGAACCTCCTGCACGGCAGCCGGCTCTTCTACGGGCAGCGGAGCCCCGCAGGCGTCACAGAATTTGGCGCCCTCCAGCGCCTGCTTGCCACAGTTTGTGCAGATCATATTTTCACACTCCATCCGTTCTTCCCAATCCGCATGGATCGGGCGTATTTTTTATGATACTACAAGGCGCGGTCTCATGGCATTTTGCTGTCTTTTCTCATTTACTTCGCAGAATCGGAAAAAAGGCGCAAAAAAACAAATGGTATAATGACCGTCGCACGGTCATTATACCACGTTTTATAACAAAAGACAATTTTATTCCCCATGTGAAGCGGCAGGAAAATGGACTGTAAAGGTAGTTCCCTCCTGCGGGGTGGAGATTAAGCCAAGTTCAGCTCCATAATGGCTGGCAACATGCTTGACAATGGCAAGTCCCAGGCCGGTGCCGCCCATCGCCTTGCTGCGGCCCTTATCGATCCGGTAGAACCGCTCAAAGACCCGCTGCTGATACTGCGGCTCGATATAGCTGCCGGTATTGTGGACGCTGAGCAGGATTCCATCCGGGCCGTTGGTCAGTTTGACATCGACATAGCCGCCCTCGCCATTGTACCGGACCGCATTCTGAATCAGGTTGCCCGCAAGCTCCTGCATCTCGCGGCGGGAGGCCGAGATCACCGCCTGCTGGGCCATGCAGGTAACGGTGATCCCGCTCTGATCGGCCAGGGGTTTGATATCGGCACAGCACTCCCGCAGGATGTCGGCGAGATCCAGTACCTCTCGCTCAAAGGTAATGTCCCCGGCCTCAAGCCGGCTGATCATAATAATATCACCGATCAGATTCTGCATCGTGCCGGCCTCTTTGAGGATCCGCCCGGCAAATTCACGCCGTTTTTCCTCGCTCAGCTCCGCCCCGCTGCAAAGCAGTTCGGCAAAACCCTTAATCGAGGTAATCGGGGTCTTGAGCTCGTGGCTGGCGTTGGAGAAAAACTCCTGGCGCATGCGTACTGCATTGCAGCGGATGGTGACATCCGACAGAACCACAATCGCCGCCTCAGCCAGCGGCTGCTCGCCCTCGGGCCGAACCACCGGGCTGACGACCGCCTCGACCACCAACCCCGCCGTGGTCTCGAGTTCAATCCGGGCTGCCTGTGCCCGCCGAACCGCAGCATCCACCGCATCGATGAACTCCATCTGCCGGGTAGCATAGATGATATTACGCCCTGCAACCGATTTTTCGCAGCCGAGGAAACCGCAGGCCGCCTGGTTGATGGTGAGGATCTCCTCCTGTGCATCCAGCAGGATCAAGCCCTCGGACATATTGTCCAGCACATAGTCGATCCGGGCGCGTTCATCCTGCAATTTGCGGAAGTTTCCATCCACCTCCGCCGAGAGCTGGTTGATGTCGGCGGCCATTTCCTGCAACTCGTCATACCGATAGCTGGTCGGATCCAGTTTTACCTCTCCGCTGCGAACCAGCTTGAGGCTGGAAGAGAGTTCTTCGATCGGCTGGGAAATGCTGCGGGACAGACGCCCGGCAAGAACCCGCGCGATCAAAAACGCGGCAACCGCGCCGATCAGCGTAGCGGGCAGAAAACTGATAAAGCCGGACAGCGCGTCGGGGTACTCCCCCGCCACCCGGATAAAGCCGCCCCCGTCCAGCCGGGTCGCGACATAGAGCATATTCCTTCCGGTGGTATCCGACCGACGCACCGAGACGCCGTATTTCGCCTCGGCTGCCCCCAGAATCTCCTGGCGGTCGGCGTGGTTTTCCATCGTTTCGGGATCGGCAAAAGAGTCTCCAGTCACCTGGCCCTCCTCGTCGACAAAGGTCACTCGCAAGCCGCCGGTTGCCGAGGAAAGCCGTTTCGCCTCGGCCGCATCCCGCTCCCCGGTCTGCTGTGCGCTGAGCGCAAGCGAGGAGGCCAGCCGCTGCATATCCTCTTTCGCGCGGCCTGTGAACTTTGTCTCAAACACAAAGGCCGCAATCAGGGTACACAGTATAAGCCCCAGGGCCAGTACCCATACCATGCTTCTGACGATCTTTTTCTTCATATCCAACTCTCCCCCGTCACGCGGCGTCAGCCATTTGTCCTGCCGCCGATGAACCGATAGCCCACCCCGCGCACCGTCTTGATATATTTAGGATTTGACGGGTCATCTCCCAGCTTCTGGCGCAGGGTTCCCACATGCATATCCAGCGTGCGGGTTTCCCCGATAAAATCGTATCCCCACACCGTCTGTAACAGTTCCTCCCGTCCCAGCGCACGGTCCGCGCCGAGGATCAGGGTCTTGAGCAGCTCAAATTCCTTATAAGTCAGCTCGACCGGTCTGCCATCGACCGTGACCTCCCGCGCTTTGGTATCAACCGCCAGCGCGCCGAACTCATACCGATCCTCCAGCACCGGCCGGTCGTCCGCGACGCGGCGCAGCAGCGCCCGCACCCGGGCACAGAGCTCGAGCACGCTGAAAGGCTTGGTCATGTAATCGTCCGCCCCGGCATCCAACCCGGTGATCTTATCGGTCTCGGTATCCCGGGCGGTGAGCATCATCGCCTTGATCCGCCGCAGCTCGGGGCTCTGGCGCATCAATTTGAGGGCGGTGATACCGTCCATCCCCTCAAGCATAATGTCGAAGATGACCAGCGCCGGCCGATGTTCGGCCATCGCCTTGAGGGCGGGGGCGGCGTCGGAAAATCCGCGCACCTGATACCCCTCGCTGGTCAGCGCCGCGTCCAGCAGCGCCCGGATGCTCTCGTCGTCCTCGATCACATAGATCAGCTGTGCCAAAGCAGTTCCCTCTTTCCTGTGTTTTCCGTATCGTTCAGCGGCCGGTATTGTGGATACCGGTCTTGGAGAACTCGGTCCACTCGCAGATGTTGACCGCGTGGTCTCCCAACCGCTCGAGATATTTTGCAATCATCAGATAATCAATCGCCACATCCACCATCGAGCTGTCCTGATGCAGCACCTCCACCATCCGGGTCTTGACCTCGTTGAAGGCGTTATCCACAATATCATCCCGCGCGATGACCGCCTCGGCCTTCGCGGTGTCAACCCGCACAAAGGCGTCCACCGCATCGACCACCATGCCCCGTGCCTCAGCCGCCATCTCATCGATCAGCGAAAGCAGCTGGGGGATCTCTCCGTTGATGTGGCGGGAGATCTCGGCGATATCGGCGGCGGCGTCCCCGATCCGCTCGATATCGGTGATCATCTTGAGGGCGGTAGAGACCGTTCTCAGATCTCGCGCCACCGGCTGCTGACGCAGCAGCAAGGTCAAGCAATGACGCTCGATCTCCCGTTCCATATCATCTACCCGGCGATCCCCCTCGATGACCTGGCGGGCCAGCTGTGGATCCTGGGTCTTGAACGCCCGAATCGCATCCTCAATCGCCTGCACGGCGATCGAGCCCATCCGGATCAGGCTGGTCGACAGCTCAGAGAGCTGCGCGTCAAAGGATTTTCGCACCGACATTTCTTTCACGCTCTCTTTCTCTATTATAGCCGCACCGACGCGGCCAGAAAAGCTTTTTTATCATCCGAACCGGCCGGTGATGTAGTCCTCGGTCCGCTTATCCCGCGGCATGCTGAAGATCTGTTCGGTCGGTCCGATCTCCACCATCTCACCCAGCAGGAAGAAGGCGCACTTGTCGCTGATGCGGGCCGCCTGCTGCATGTTATGGGTGACGATGACGACGGTATAATTCTTTTTCAGCTCGGCCATCAGCTCCTCGATCCGGATGGTCGAGGCGGGGTCGAGCGCGCTGGTCGGCTCATCCATCAGCAGCACATCCGGCTGGACCGCCAGCGCCCGTGCGATGCACAGCCGCTGCTGCTGTCCGCCCGACAGGCCGAGGGCGGATTTTTTCAGCCGGTCCTTGACCTCATCCCAAAGGCTCGCGCCCCGCAGGCTTTTCTCCACCAGCTCGCTCAGCTGGGCCTTGGAGTGAACGCCGTGCAGTCGCGGACCATAGGCGATATTGTCATAGATGCTCATCGGGAACGGATTGGGTTTCTGAAAAACCATACCGACCTTCTTTCGCAGCTGGGTAACATCGACCGTGGGGGCAAAGATGTCCTGCCCGTGGTAGAGCACCTCGCCCTCAATTTTCACCCCCGGCACCAGATCGTTCATCCGGTTGAGGGTTTTGAGAAAGGTGGATTTTCCGCAGCCGGAGGGGCCAATCAGCGCGGTGATCTCCCGCTCGACCAGATCGACCGTAATCCCCTTGAGGGCCTCAAAGTTGCCGTAATACAGCTTCAAATTTTTGCTGGTAATGATATTTTCCACGAGGTTTTCTCCTCCTTAACGCTTGTTCTTGAGCCGGCTGCCCAGCTGTTTTGCGGCAAAGTTGATGACGAGAACGATCACCATCAGTACCGCCGCCACCGCAAAGGCGACGTCAAACTTGCCGCGCTCCATCGCATAGATATACAGCGCAACGCTGAGGGTTGCACCCGAGCCGCCCATCGCCGTAAAGAAGCCGCCCAGCAGCTTCAGGCCCATGCCTGCGGTAAAGAGCAGCGCCGCCGACTCGCCGACGATCCGTCCGATGGCGAGGATGCAGCCGGTGACGATGCCGTCAATACAGCTGGGCAGGATGATGGTCCGGATCATATACCACTTGGTGGCCCCGAGCCCGAGCGCCCCCTCGCGGTAGCTTTCGGGAACGGTTTTCAGGCTCTCCTGTGTGGTTCGAACGATGGTGGGCAGGATCATGATGACCAGCGTCAGTGCGCCCGAGAGCAGCGAAGTCTTGAGGGAGAGCAGCTGACAGAAGAACATCATGCCTACAAGGCCATAGATAATCGAGGGAATTCCGGCGAGGGTCTCGGTTGTGAACTCGATGATCCGCACCAGCCGCCCACTCTTTGCATACTCATTCAGATAGACCGCCGCCCCGACACCAAGGGGCAGTACGATCAGCAGCGCGGCGATGATAATATAAAGGGTATTGAGGATACTGGGCAGGATGCCGATGGTCTTGTTGAGGTAGCTTTCCTGCGACGAGAGCAGCTGCCAGCTGATGTTCGGCAGGCCCCGGATCAAAATGTAGCCGATCAGCGAGACGACCAGCAGAATACAGAGAACCGCGCAGCCCCAGATGACAAACCGCAGTACGCGGTCATACATCCGGCGGCGGGCCGGAAGGCGCTGATCAATGCGTCTGTCTTCCATCTCAGCGGCCTCCCTTCGCGTTTTTCTTGAGCAGGATATTCAGCAGGACATTGATGAGCATAATAAAGAGGAAGAGGACCAGAGCGATCGAGAAAAGCGCCTGCCTCTGGAGACCGGAGGAGTAGCTCATCTCCTTGGAGATCGCGGTGGTGAGGAAGGTGACGCTGCCGAACAGGCTGGGCATATTCGCTACGTTGCCGGCCACCATCATAACCGCCATCGCCTCGCCGATCGCCCGGCCGATACCGAGCACCACACCGGCTGCAATACCGCTCTTTGCCGCCGGGATACTGACCTTGAAGATGGTCTCGATCTGGGTCGCGCCAAGCGCGAGAGATGCCTCTTCATATTCGGGCGGCACCGCTGAAAGCGCGGTCTCCGAAACGCTGATGATCGAGGGGAGGATCATGACCGAGAGCACCAGAATTGCGGCGAAGAGGCTGGTGCCCTTGGGCAGGTCAAAGACCGCCGCAATAAAGGGAACCAGTACCGAGACGCCGATCAGGCCGTAGACGACCGACGGGATGCCGGCCAGCAGATCCACCGCGGGGCGGATCTTGTCCGCAAGACGGCGGGGAGCAATCTTCGCGAGGAAAACTGCGGTCATCAGGCCGATCGGCACACCGATCAAGGTCGCGCCGACGGTACCGTAAATTGAAGTCAGGATGAAAGGAAGGATACCGAATTTCGGCTCACTTGCCGTGGAGGCCCACACCTTTCCCAGCAAAAACTCTCCCAGCCCGATTTCCCGGATCGCAGGAATACCGGACAGGATCATATAAACCGAGATCAGCGCCACACAGCCGATGGCAAGGATACCGCACAGAAAGAAGAATATATTCATTACCAGCTCGCTCGCGGCGCGAATTCTGCGGCGCAGCCGCTGCAGGCTCTCATTGCTTTTCTGTTTCGCTTTCACAAAGAACCTCCGATACCGGGTTTCCCCCGGGACCGCAGGCGGCCCCGGGGGATCTCCCGTACTGAAAAAAAGTTTACTTTTGGATTACTCTGCGACAGGAACCGCACCCGCACCGCGGATGATGTCGTTCGCATCAGCGCTGGTGGCGAAGTCAAAGAAAGCCTGTGCAGCCTCGCTCAGCGCGGTGCCGTCCTTGGTGACGAAGACGAAGGGGCGCTGGATCTTGTAGCTGCCGTCGAGAACGGTCTCCTCGCTGGGAGCGACGCCGTCCACGGTGACGGCCTTGACGGTCTCGTCATTCTCAACCGCCGACAGGCTGGCGTAGCCGATGGCATTGACATTGGAGGAGACGTTCGCGATCACCGCACCGGTGGAGGTGGACTCGTTGGCGTACTTGCAGACATCCTCCACACCGACGATGCTCTCAAAGCCGTCGCGGGTGCCGCTGCCGGCCTCGCGGCCTTCCATGACAACCTCGGCGTCGTTGCCGCCGACCTCGCTCCAGTTCGCGATCTCGCCGGTGGCAAGGCCGGCGATCTGCTCGAGGGTAAGGTTCTCAACGGGGTTATCCTTATTGACGATGATGGCGATGCCGTCCAGCGCGACGGTGGTCTCAACCAGGCCCTCGGCCTTCTCCTCGTCCTTCAGCGCACGGGAGGACAGACCGATGTCGGTGGTGCCGTCGATCACGGCCTGGATGCCGGTGCCCGAACCGGTCGGATCATAGGAGACGGTCACGCCGCTGTTGCTGCCCATGAAAGCCTCGGACAGACCGCCGATGACGCTCTCCATCGAGGTCGAACCGTTGGTGCCGACCGTGCCGGAAAGCCCGGCAGCAGAGGAATTGCCCGCCGCGGAAGAGCCGCCGGCAGTCGAAGAATCCGAACCACCGCAGCCAACCAACATAGCCGCCGCGAAGGTGAGCACAAGACCAAGAGAAATCAGCTTTTTCATAACGAAATACCCTTTTCCTTTCATCCTTGAAATCTATCGATTCAAATTGCCCGGCCGGTTATCCCGACCACGCCATTTATTCTACCAGCGGCGACTTTACATAAACACCAGCTTTCTGTATCAGTTTTGTAAAGCGCGGGTAAAGTGGTTTTGCAGTTTTATTCATTCCCGGTTCATTGCCTTTTATCGTGCGATATGCTAAATTATCTTGTAGATTCTGATTGTAAAACGGAGGAAGCATGGAACGAATCGAACAAACGGAGCGCCCCGCACGTACCCGCGCCGCCCTTTTTGCTGCGGACTGCGGGGATCGGGACATCGACCGCAGCCTTTCGGAGCTGCGCGCGCTGGCCGAGAGCGCCGAGATGGAGGTCCTGTTCGAGGTCACCCAGCGGCGGGATGCGCCCGACGTCGGCTGCTATCTGGGCGAGGGCCGGCTGGCTGAGGCCCGGGCGCTGTGCGAAGCGCAGGAGATCGAGGTCTGTGTCTTCGACGATGAGCTGACCGGCACCCAGATCAAAAATCTGGAAGATCAGCTGGGGGTTCCGGTAGTGGACCGCACGCTGCTGATCCTCGACATCTTTGCCGCACGGGCAACGACCAATGAGGGCAAGCTGCAAACCGAGCTGGCGGCGCTCTCCTATCGGCTGCCCCGTCTGGCCGGCTTGCGGGAAGGACTTTCCCGTCAGGGCGGCGGTGGTGCGGGCGGCACCGGCGCCCGGCGCGGGGCCGGCGAGAGCAAGCTGGAGTACGACCGCCGCCATCTGCGCCGGCGGATGGAGCTGATCCGGGGCAAGCTGGCGGCCATCGAACAGCGGCGCGCCCAGACCCGCCGCAGCCGGCAGCACAACGCGGTGCCGGTGATCGCGCTGGTCGGCTATACCAATGTGGGAAAATCCAGCCTGCTCAATGCGCTGTGCGGCGCCGAGGTCATGGCGCAGGACCAGCTGTTCGCCACGCTGGACCCCACCGCCCGCAAAGCGATGCTGCCCAGCGGTCAGCAGGTGATCTTCGTTGATACCGTCGGGTTCGTCAGCCGGCTGCCCCACAGCCTGGTCGAGGCGTTCAAATCAACGCTGGAGGAGGCAAAATTTGCCGATTTGATCCTGCGGGTGGCTGACGCAAGCGACCCGCTGCGGGATGAGCAGCTTCAGGTCACCGCCGAGGTCCTCGCTGAGATCGGCGCCGCGGACAAGGAGACCGCCATCATCTATAACAAGTGTGACCGAACCCATCTGGCCGCTTATGACGGGCTGTGCGTCTCGGCCAAAACCGGGCAGGGGCTGGACCAGCTGCGCGCGCTGGTGGACGAAAAGCTGGCCGCCCGGGTTCTTCCGGTTGAACTGCTTTTGCCCTATGACAAGCTGTCTTTGCTGGGCACGCTGCGGCAGGGCGGCAGCGTGCAGGAAGAGCAGTACCAGCCCGAGGGGGTGCGGGTACGCGCCCTTGCCGACCGGCGGATTCTGTACCAGCTTGCCCCCTATCTGATCCGGGACACAAAATAGCGCAAAGGAGCTGATTTTGATGGGATATTATCGCCGTTATACCCTCTTTTACTTTTTGGTTGCCTTTGCCGAGGCGGCGCTCTGGCTGTTGCTGGTGGGGACAATCTACCAGATCGCGGTATTGTTTCTGGTGGCCGCGTTTGTTGTCACCGCGGTGTTCTACACCGTTCTTGCCGCCCGCCGGTACCAGCGGGCAGTCAGTCGGATGGTGGAGAGCGCCGACACCACGGCCTTTCTTGCGGAAAATGCCCGCTGCATCAAGGCGAGCAGCCGAAAAACCCGTACTGCTATGCAGCTCAATCAGGTCTATGCGCTGATGCTGGAAGGGCGGTTTGACGAGGCCACACAGCTGATGGAACAGATCCGACCCAAGCCCCGCAGGCAAAAACGGCTGCGGCTCAACAATCAGCTGGGCTACGCGATGCGCTCGGCCAGTCTCGCACTTTTTACCGGACGGATGCAAGACGCCCGCGCGCAGATCGAACAGATGCAGCAGACGCTGCGGGAGCTCGCCCCAACCGACAGTCTTTTCACCCATTACGACAAGGCGATGCAGGACCTGACCCAGCAGCTCGCGGTGCGCGAGGGAGGCGGGCAGGCGTATGTCGCCTATTTTGAAAACCAGGCCAAGAGCAGCGGGGCTCGGGTGACCAGCGGCAGCAATTATTTTTATCTCGGTCTCGCGCAGGAGAATGCGGGAGATACCGCGCAGGCGCTGGTCTCCTACGATGCGGCCGTGCAGCAGATTCCCGGCCTTTTTCTGGGCCGTCAAGCGGCAGAGCGGGCCGCGCAGCTGCGGGCGCAAAGCTGAATAAAAACAAAAAGCGACCGGCATCTTGCGATGCATTTTGCGATGCCGGCCGCTTTTTTTGTTCTGTTTTCAGCGCAGTTCGACGGTGTAGCTGAACTTGTACTCCTGCTGCAGCGCCTTGACCTTCTCCTCGTTGTCCTCGATGAAGGTCTCGGTATAGACCGATTTTCCCTGCTTCTGATAATCCTTGACGATCTGGTTGAGCTTATCCCAGCACTCCTGATACCGGGGCTCCTCCTTCTCGTCGAGATTGATGACAAACTCCCGATGCTTGGGGATGCGTGCTTTCATTGCCGATACTCCTCACTTCCCGGGCGGCGCGCCCGCTTTTTCCGTTTCAGTATAAGTCATCGCGCGCCGTTTGGCAAGTGGTTCATTCCTCAAACAGGGTGTGGGCACAGGAGACCAGCGTATCGGCCGCCGAGCGATCGGTCAGCAGGATACTGCCGCCAAACTCGGCGCAGGCGGTCGCGGCATCCTGTCCGGTCAGCCGCAGCGTCAGCGTCTCATAGCCCTCGACCTTCTGGTGAATGACAATGGTGATCAGCTCTTCGCCCTCTGCGGCAGAGCCCTCACCGGTAACGGTCAGGCCGTCCAGCGCGGACAGCAGCGCATCCACCTCGGCGGTAGGCAGTTCCTCCCCGTTCCAGCGGTAAACCGAAACCGTTTCGGTGACCGTCTCGCCGTTTTCGTCGGTCGTCTCCTCGGTTGCGGTTCCCTCAAAGGTGATGGTCTGGGTCTCGCCGTCAACGGTGATCTCAAGCGACTCGATCTGTTCCTCGTCGATGGTGCAGACCTCGCCCGGCCGCAGGCTGGACCAGGCCGCATACCGCAGCGTATTTGCGGTCGTACTGTCGATCAGATAGACCATGCGGGAATCCGAAAGGCGGGCATAGGTACCGCTGTCGGTGTCATTGCCCAGCAGTAGTGTGAAGGTCAGCTCCCCGGGATCCTCTTCGGCATCCGGATCGAGATAGACCAGTTCAACCTGGGTGGCGCTATCGTCCAGCCCATAATGGGCCAGCTCTTCGTCGTCGGCCTTGTAATCGGTACACAGCTGCCAGCTCAGCCCGGTCACCGCGCTCTGCAGCGTCTCGGCCTCGCTGGTATCGACCGCCCGCAGCGTCTCACCGTCGCGGATGAACCAATGGAATTCGGTCGGATTGTAAGTCTTGCCGGTGCTGTCCTCGAGATAGACCAGTTCCAGCGTGCCGCTGCCGCCCTCGACCGTCAGGCTGCTGGTCTGGCCGAAGGTGGGCAGTTCCTCCTCCTTGACCAGATCATACAGGTCATAGGCAAAGGCGTCGGCCAAGCTGCTGCCGACGAGGTAGACCTTGCTCTCGTCTGCGCTGCAGCTGAGGTAGTATTCGCCGGTCATCTCGTTCTCATCTCCGATCGAGAAAACCGTCTCGCTGCCATCCGACCCTGTTGCGGTAATGGTCAGACCGGGGGTCTCCAGTCCGTAATCCGCAAGATCCGACGGCTGGTCGATCTCAACGCTGGCGCTGACCTCTTGCAGCGCATCGAGCATTGCCTGCGGATAGTTTTGATCAACCGGGAACTCGCTGTCTCCTGCATAGCTCCAGTCCTCATCAGCCGAATTTCGCACCAGTTCCAGCGTACCGTCGTCGGCGTTGGTCCAGCTCAGCGAGACCAGATCCTCCGCCGTGAGCGCGGCGACGGTGACCGGCTCGCTCTCCGCCTCCGGCTCGGCGGTCAGGGTGGCGACCGAAGCGTACAGCCCGAGCAGAATCGCCAGCGCGGCGCAAAGCGCGATCAGTTTTTTTGCGCGTCGTCTCATCTCATCTTCTCCTTCTCTGTATCACGATCATCGCACCCAGGGCCAGCGCAGCCACCGGCAGCACCCCGATGAGCAGAACGCTCAGGAAAGAGGCCGACGCGGTGGGTACCGTCAGATAACTCGACGAGAGGCTCTTTGCCCGCACCGAGACCGCGCTCTCCTGCCCGCTCATCCACTCCAGCGCGTTGAGGAAGAGGTCGTAGTTTGCCCCGACCACCATCTCGTTGGTCGCGGCCTCAAAACTGGCCGAGCTGGTAAACCAGACCAGCCTTGTCGTATCGCTGTACCGGGTCTCATCCTCCTGCGTGCTCACCGTCTCCTCCACCGCGACCGCGAGGTTGAAGGGGCCGTCAATATCCCCCTCCTCCTTCTCATAGGTCGTGATATTATAGCCGTCCGGTTTGGAATAGGATTCCTCCGAACTGGTCAGCAGCGGGGTGACGGTCAGGGGGTCCCGCAGGTCCTGCGAGATCTCGATTCCCTGCGCCACCGGCGTCAGGATATAGTAATTCCCGGAGGCAATCGGCGAGGTGATCTCATGCGAGGAGTCGATCTCGGGCAACAGATAATAGTTGTAGCCCTGTACATGGCGGGAAGCATCCCCCTCGAGCACGATTCCATCGGTCCGGGACAAACCGTAACTGGCGGTGAGGGTATCCAGATTCGGCGTCTCCTCCTCGAGATAATCGGTCACCAGCAGCAGCCGGCCGCCGGCGGCGAGATAGTCGGTGAGCAGCGTCAACTCATTCTCGCTCAGGTCACTCTGAGGTGAATAGAGCAGCAGCGCATCGGCATCTTCAGGGATTGCGCCCTCGGTGAGCAGCGAAAGATCCTCGATCAACAGATTATCGGTCTCAATCGCCTCGGTCAGCGAGGAGGGCAGGCTGCTCTCCCCGTGGCCGGTCAGATTATAGACGACCGGCAGATCGCTATTGGTGACATAGTCGATCGCGCTGGTCAACTCGCTCTCTCCCGCAAAACTGGTATCCACCGAACCGGTGGTGTAATAGTTGCTGTAATCGCTCTGGTAGATGTCATAGTAGCTGATATACCGGCTGCGTTCTCCGCACACGACGATCAGGCTGTTGTTGTAGATCGACGAACTGGTGTACTGCTGCGCGAAGGTGGGATAGACCACCGGGTCTTTTTTGACCACCTCGAGCTGGTTGGACAGATCCTCATACCGCTCGAGCAGCTGTTCAATAGTTCCGTCCTCATAGCCGTCCTGTACCAGCCAGTAGATGGTGACCGTCTCCTCTTCCGGGAGATCCGC
This sequence comes from uncultured Pygmaiobacter sp., assembly GCA_944386485.1. Classification (GTDB taxonomy): domain Bacteria; phylum Bacillota; class Clostridia; order Oscillospirales; family Ruminococcaceae; genus Pygmaiobacter. Next base: position 26,825 of record CALXBG010000079.1, read on the forward strand.
CACCAGCTGCTGGGTCTGGGATGAAAGGCTGTAAATCGCGTCGCTGGTCAGATCCAGATTGGTCCAGCTGGTCGGCAGCGCCCCGACAACCAGGTTGACCGCGACCGCAATGGCAATTAAAATCGCCGCCGCGGCAAGACTGTATCCGCCGGCCCGAAAGGATCGGCTGGAGAAGGAGGCGGCCAGCTTTTTCCAATCGGGTTTTTTCCATTTAATCCGCTTCATCTCAGCTCCACCTCCGTTTCTCCATCGTCTGCACCGTCAAAAAGAGGGCGACGGCAATCACCGACAGATAGTAGACAACCGCGGTCAGATCGAACACCCCGTCAATAAAGGTATAAAACCGTTCAAAGACCGACAGGCTCTCCATGATCTGGCCGAACAGGCCCGCAAATTTGTCCGAAGCAAAAATCCACCCGGCAATCAGCGCGCCGCAGCCGGCCACCGCGACCAGCGCCGCGGCAGCGGTGTTTTTGGTGAACAGCTTGACCAATCCCGCGATAATGAGCACCGAGATCAGCAGCGCCACAAAGGAGGCCGCAGCGGTGTCCGAAACAAAGGAGGTCAGGTCGTTCATGAAGTAGAGCAGCATCATCACAACAAAGCAGAGCCCCGCGGCAACCGCCTGGTTCTCGGTCAGCGCGCTGACCAGCAACCCGATTGCCGACAGCGCTGCCGAAAGCAGGAAAAAGCCGATCAGCGCCCCATAGGCGGTGGCGAAGCTGACGGTACCGAAGGCGGACAGCAGCACCGGGTAGAACGCCATAATCAGGCAGGGGGCCGCCACCATTGTGAGGATTGCCAGGTATTTGCCCAGCACCACCCTTGTCATGCCGATCGGCAGCGCGTAGAGCAGCTGATCGGTGTGCTGGCGCCGCTCCTCCGCGATGGCCCGCATCGTCAGAATCGGGATAGCGATGAGGAAGATGACCGACATGCTCTGGAGTACATACTCAAAGTTCGGATACCCGCCGTTGAGGTTGTAGAGCATTGTATAGATGCCGGCGAAAACCAGCAAAAAGGCGATAAAGACATAGGCCGCCATACCGGTGAACCCGGCGCGCAGCTCGCGTTTATAGATCGCGGTCATGACGGCATCTCCTCCTCTCCCTGCTCCGGCTGGCTGCCCTGATCGGCGCTGGTCAGCTCGATAAAGACCTCCTCAAGGCTGGCACGGTGCATCCCCATCTGCAAAATCGGCATTCTGGCATCGGCACAGGCAAAAAAGACCGATTCACTGGGATCCGTAGAAGAGGTGGTCTCAAGTTCCAGCTGCAACAGCCCGCCCGGCTTCTTTGCTGTAATCTTTACCGCGCCGACCCCCGGCAGCGTGCCGAGGACCTGCCGCGCCTGCTTCTCTTCGCCGCGGACGGTCAGCTCCAACGTGCCGCTGCCCGCAAACAGCCGCTCGAGGTTTTCGGGGGTGTCGCTGGCGACCAGCTGTCCTTTCGAGATGATGACGATCTCATCGCAGACCGCCCGCACCTCGGACAGAATGTGGCTGCTCAGAATGACGGTATGGCTGTTGCCCAGCGTGCGGATCAGATCCCGGATCTCGATGATCTGCTGCGGGTCCAGGCCAACGGTCGGCTCGTCGAGGATAATCACCTTCGGGCTGCCCAACAGCGCCTGGGCAATGCCGACCCGCTGCCGGTAACCTTTGGAGAGGTTGCGGATCAGCCGGTCGGCGACATTGTCAATTCGGGTGGTCCGCATGGCCTTTTCGATCTGTTCGGCGCGCTCCTTCTGCTTCACTCCCTTCGCCTGTGCGACAAAGTCGAGATACTCGGCGGGGGTCATCTCGGGATAAAGGGGCGGCAGTTCTGGCAGGTACCCGATCAGCGCCTTTGCCTGTTCGGGCTCCTCAAAGATATCATGGCCGTCAATCCGCACGCTCCCGGACGTGGCGGCCAGACAGCCGGTCATGATATTCATCGTGGTGGATTTTCCCGCGCCGTTGGGGCCCAGCAGGCCGTAGATCCGGCCGGGCTCCACCCGTAGGCTGAGATCCCGCACGGCGGTGTGCGGACCATAGCATTTGGTGAGATGGTCGATTTCGATCACTCCGTCTCCCTCCTTACACAATTCTGCGGCGGCCGACAGACCGCCGCCGATTCTCATTGTAGGAACCGAAGCTGAAATCAACCTTACAATTTCTTCTCTCCGAACTGCTTTCCACACAGAGTTCTCAAATCTCTCAAAAAGTTTTCACCGTTTCTCCAAGCCTTTTGCAAAAGCCTTATCTAAACTGAAAACAGCTTAAAATAGGAGTGGTGTAATATGAGAGTATTGATCGCCGACCAACAGGAAAACGCGCAGCCGATGGCCGATCTGCTGCGCCGGCAGAGATACACCCCTGAACTCGCGCCGACCGGTCGCGAAGCGTTAGACTGGGCGCTCGCGGGGGGATACAGCTGTATGATCCTCTCCGAAGAGCCCGGTGCGATGACCGGCCCGGAGCTGCTGGTCCGGCTGCGGGAGCGGGGAAGTGATCTTCCGGTACTGTTGCTCATTGACGCCGCAGACGCCCGCAGCCGGGTGCGCGGTTTTGACGCCGGCGCGGACGACTGTCTCAGCCGCCCCTATTTTTCTCCTGAATTGGTTGCCCGGGTGCGGGCGCTGACCCGGCGCGGCGCGCTGCTCTCTCCTGACCTGCTCACAGCCGGCGATCTCACGCTGGACCGCCGCACCTTTTATCTGAGCTGCAACGGGCGGTTGATCCAGCTTGGGAACCGCGAATTTCAGCTCGTCGAACTGCTGCTGCGCCGTCAGGGGCAGCTGCTTTCCACCGAACGGCTGATGGACGAGATCTGGGGCTTTGAGAGCGGCGCGGGCACGAGCGTGGTATGGACCAACATCGCCTATCTGCGCCGTAAACTGAAACTGCTGGGCTCCTCTGCCCGCATCCTGCTGCGGCGCGGACAGGGTTACCTGCTCTGGCTGCCCTCAGAGGAACAAGCAAAATAAAAAGATCGGAGAGAAATCCATCTCTCCGATCTTTTCTTTCTCAATCTCAATCAGTCCTGCAGCCTGTCCCATAGCCGGTCTGCCGCCCGCACCAGCTCGCCCAGTTCCCGCTTTGGCAACTTTTTCCCCTGCGCGGCGATCTCCTGCAACAGCCCGATCACCTGTTCCAGCGCACCGTTGGTGCGCGGACGCTTTTTGGGGGTCCGCACCTGTGCCAGAGTGACCTGCGCAGTCTCCTCCAGCGGCGGAGCGGGCTCAAGGCTAACCGTCTCGGCCAGCAGATCCACCGAATCGCCCCGTTCGGGTACAAATGCCTGGGTGCCCTGTGTCTGGGTGAGATATGCGGCAAAGGACTCTGCCGAAGCCGGCTCACCATGAACCACAAACACCGCCTGCGGCTTTTCTCTAAAACCGCTCAGCCAGCGCAGCAGCCCGTTTCGGTCTGCATGGGCGGACAGGCCGTCGATGTTCTCCACCGTGGCGTTCACCGCAATCTCGCTGCCGAGAATCCGAACCTCTTTTTCCCCTTCCAGCAGCCGTCTGCCCAGCGTGCCCTCTGCCTGAAAGCCGACCAACACGACGGCGTTCTTATCGCTCCAGAGGTTGTATTTCAGATGGTGCCGCACCCGGCCGGCGTCACACATGCCGGAAGCCGAGATGATAATGCAGCTGCCCTGATAGCCGTTGATACTCTTGGAATCATCCGAAGAAATCGAGAGTTGCAGCTGCGGGAAGTTGAGGATCTCCTTGCCCTGCCGCAGGACCTCCATCGCTTCTTTGTCATAGTAATAACCGCTCTCAAACTTGTTGAAGATGGTGGTCGCCTCGATCGCGAGCGGAGAATCCAGAAACACCGGGCAATGCTCATACCCGGCCAGCGCCCCTTCCGCATACAGCTCCCGCAGATAGTACAGCAGTTCCTGTGTGCGCCCGACCGCAAAGGCGGGGATAACCACCTTCCCCCCTTTGGCAAAGGTGGAGCGCACCACCCGGGCCAACTGCTGTTTGACATCGCCCGCCGCGGGGTGAATCCGGTTGCCGTAGGTGGACTCGATTAGCAGATAGTCCGCGCTGCGTACAAACTGCGGGTCCTTGAGGATCGGCTGATCGAGATTGCCCACATCCCCTGAAAAGACGATCTTTTTGGTTGTCTCGCCCTCGGTGGCCCAAACCTCGACCATCGACGAGCCGAGAATGTGGCCGGCATCGGTAAACCGGATGGTAAAGGTTTCGCTGAGCCGCAACTTCGCCCCGTAATCCAGCGGGCGGAACAGCGCCGCGGCGGCCGCCGCATCCTGTGCATTGTAGAGCGGCTCGATGGGCGGCAGATTCTGCCGCTCCCGCTTCTTATTCTCCCACTCGGTATCCATCTTCTGGATATGCGCGCTGTCGGCCAGCAGAATTTCCGCCAGCTCGGAAGTCGCCCGGGTCGCATAGATCGGCCCTGAAAAGCCCTGCTTGACCAGCAGCGGCAGATGGCCGGTGTGGTCGATATGGGCATGGGTCGCCACTACAAAGTTAATCTGCCCCGCTGCACAGGGCAGCTGCTGCTGCTCGTCGGCGTCCCGGCCCTGAAACATGCCGAAATCCACAAGCAGCCGCTCACCGGCAGCCTCCAGTAGGAATGCCGATCCGGTCACCGTACGCGCCGCGCCCAGAAAACTCAGTTTCATCCGATCGCCTCCCTGTCCCGGGTCCGCCGGGGCCCGGTGTGTTTTCATCTTTATTGTAGGCCATTTGTGTGTTAGCCGCAAGAGATTTTACCGTTATCCGGTTTGCCGCAGAACAAAATGTTCTTTTTTTCAAAAAGGCTTGACAACAAAAAAAAGAATTGGTATTATAGATAAGCGCTCCAAAATAACAGGCGCGGCCGGCAGCAACCGGAAGATTTGCTGGTGTAGCTCAGTTGGTAGAGCAGCTGATTTGTAATCAGCAGGTCGGGGGTTCAAGTCCGTCCACCAGCTCCACCAGTTTTACAACTGAATATGGGAGTGTTCCCGAGCGGCCAAAGGGGGCAGACTGTAAATCTGTTGCTTTTCAGCTACGGTGGTTCGAATCCACCCGCTCCCACCAATAGAGCAGACATGAAAATGTCTGCTCTATTTTTTTATTTTTCCGCTCTTCCCCTCCAGACAGATAGGATCCCCGTCCCCGGTCCATTTTTTACAAATCCCGTTTCAGCCCCGTGCAACCACCCGGCAGGGCAATCCGCTGAGTCCCGCCCAGTTCATCGGATAGGTACAAAAGGTACACCGCTCTGGCCCAATCGCCCGCGCGAGACTGCCAAGATTACACAGATTCTCAACGACAAAGGTTCCCCGCTCTGCACACCGCCGGTCGGTCGGGGTATGCTGCGCGCCCCGCCGCAGCCCGGCAAAATCCACCCCAATGATTGCGACCCGCCGCGCCAACAGCTGATCGATCAAACGTTCGGAGAGCTGCGGATGGCCGGAGAAATAGGCCCTGCTGCCATAGGGCACCCGCTCGATGTAGCCGGTGCAAAAGGCGACAAAGTCCCCTGCCTTAACCCGGTCAAGATCCAGCTGCAGCAGATCGATCTCTTCCCCTGCGAAACCACGCAGGTCAAAGACAATGCCCGGCCGCTCGGTATACTCCAGCGGAAACTCCTTGTCCATCACATCAAAATGGGTTCCAAGATGCCCTACCCGCGCGATCCGCTCATTTGCCTGCGCGTCCGCGGTCATTTCAGGGGTGACCCGCAGCGTCAAGTCCAGCAGCATCTTCGCCGCCTCCCTTCTCATCTGAAAAAAGTATAATTCTCTGCCGGTGCAGCTGTCAATCAAATTGACGGCAGGGCAAAAAAATGATACGCTGAAAAAAACGGGAAAGGGGTTTTGCAGTATGACCTACCAGGAGATGTTTGAACAGGCCCGCGAGTTATTGGCACAGGCCGACGCAGGCAGCATCGGGGAGCATCTGGCATTTCAGTTCAATATCACCGGCGAGGCAGCCGGCGCCTTCTACCTCGAGGTAAAGGAGGGCGCGCTGTCTATCCAGCCCTATGAATACCATGACCGGGACGCCGCCTTCACCTGTTCCGCCGACACCCTTTTCAGAATCGCACAGGGCAAGGCCGACCCGGTCGCAGCGGTCATGCTGGGTAAGCTCAAGGTCGAGGGCAACATCGACAAGGCGCTCAAGCTCAAGCAGCTGATCCGGAAAAAGTAAATCCTGCAAACGGGCCGCGCCTCTGATGGACGCGGTCCGCAAAGTTTATTGCCTCAAAATTCACCAGACTGAAAGTCCCGCGCACAAGCCGGCATAGCGAGAGCAGATTGATACCGCCCCCCTTCATCGCCGCACAGCATCTCGTCAGTCATTTATGAAAAATTACCGACATCTCCAGCTGCTCGACAGCCGGACAAAAATGTGGTAAACTTGCACCGCGGGCCCATCTGCCCGGGAAAGGATGGTTTTTCCTTGAAATTGAAGAAAAAACAGCTGCCTTTATTGATCGCACTAGGACTGGTTGCAGCCGCGCTGCTCGCTGTCGCAGCCCGTTTTGATCTGGCAATCGATCAGGCCGTGTACGCGCCAAAAAATCCGGTGGCAATTCTTTTCGAAGCTTTCTGTTACTGGCCGCTCTATCTTCCCTTTGCGCTTCTGGGCGCGGTCTGGACCTTCCTGCGCCGGGACAACCCCTCTTTCCATGTACTGGGCGAGGTGCTGGTGGTGCTGACCTTCTTTATCCTCTTCAATCAGTCCCTGCCCAATCTGGTTGAACGGGGACTGCTTCCCCTTGAGGGAGCGGCCTTGACCTTTGCCGCGTTGGCATTGACCTTTATTGCGACAATCGCGGCGGTCAGCCTTGCCAGCCGGTGGGACCGTCCCACGCTGCGGCGGATGGAGCTGCTGGCTAAATTTGGGGTGCTGCTCTGCGTGGCGGACAACATCGTAATCAACCTGCTCAAGCTGCTTTGGACCCGCGCACGGTTTGACGATATGCTGGCAGCCGGGGACTTCTCCCTTTTTTCCCCCTGGTATCAATTCGGATCCCAGGCAGGCAACACCAGCTTCCCGTCCGGCCACACTGCCGCGGCCTGCGGAATCCTGACCCTGTTGCTGCTGCCGCTTCTTTTCGAGCGCTGGGAAAAGCGGCGCGGTATTCTGCTCGCCAGCTGTCTGCTCTATATTGCGGCCAGCGGTTTTTGCCGTCTGGTGATGGGCCGCCATTTCCTCTCGGATACCGTCGCTGCAGCTGTTGTAATGGGGATTCTCTTCCTCGCGCTGAGTTGTAACCGCCGCTTTGCAGCCGCCCTTGCCCGAGCCAAGGCGCCTGAGAAGGAACCAGAATAATCCATTCCTATCAAAAGTTTTCTACAAGACAAAAAGAACGCCCTCTCGAATTTTCGAGAGGGCGTTCTTGCTACCCTATATTGCAGTTTTCTCAAAAAACAGCTTTCATTATTGCCGTTTGCGAAAGACCATGCGTTGTTGAATTTGGTAGCTGACGAAAAAGAGAACGGTATCGACCAATGCCTTGACCAGCGTCTCGGGCACCGGCAATAATAAGACCAGTACTGTGACCAACGCCGCGCTGCAAAGCATCTGAATCGACGCGAGCAGCACATACCGGAGCGCCGAAGTTCCTATCTTCTCCTTGCTGTGAAAGACCAGCTTGTAGTTGATCAAATAGTTGTAGCTTGCCGAGAGCAACCGGGCCAGCACCGTTGCGGCCGCCGCGTAGAGCAGCGGCAACACCGGTTTGAAGACGGCGCAAAAGATCGAAAAGAGCAAAAGATCCAGCACACAGGAGGAGAGTGAGGAAAAAAGATACCGGAAAAACCGCGCGCCGATGATCCGATAGATTCGAATCGAATCTTTGAGCGGGTTAAAATGGGTCTGGTGATTCTCTCGGGAGTCGTAAACCGTTCGGATCGGGACCTCGACAATCGGGCAGCGGTCGGCAGCATCCAGCAGCATCCGCATCTCAAACTCGAACCGTTCTCCCTTCAGTTCAAGCAACTGGGCCATATAATCTCTCTGGATTCCCCGCAGTCCGGTTTGGGTGTCGCTCACATGCACCCCGGAGATATAGGCAAACACTTTTTCAGTCAAGCGGTTGCCATACCGGCTTTTCCATGGAACCTCTTCGGTGTCAAACTTTCTGACCCCGAGAATTAACGCCCCGGGATTTTGGCGCGCCGCCTCGATCACCCGCTTGATACACTCGACCGTATGCTGCCCATCCGAATCCGCCGTCACTACTGCGGTCAGATCAGCATTGTGCTCCAAACAATACTGGAACGCTGTCTTAAGCGCCCGGCCCTTACCGCGGTTGACCTCGTGATGCAACAATGCGCCGCCGGATCGCTCGACCAGCGGGGCCGCAGCGTCAAAAAGTGCCTTATACGCCGGTCCGCTGCCGTCATCCACCACATAGATCGGTCCGATTCCAGCCGCGTCAAGATCCCGCAATAATGCCAGAAACCGATCATCCGGTTCATATGCGGGGATGACAATCCCCACCTGTTTTTCCATAGAGCGCTCTCCTTTACAGATGCTCGGGGCAGACCGCCCAGCATGCTCTATTCTACAACGCCTTCACCGCTTTTTCAAGGCGAGAATTTTTCTCTTTTTCCACGCAACCCCCTTGCCTTTTATCATTCGAACTGATATAATGATCGCGCAATGGGACTCATATATTCCCGCGGTAGGGGCGGGAGTTTCTACGGGGCGGCCGATCCGTTCCACTATGAGCGCTGGAAGCGGTGTATCCGCCGATCCGGCGCTCTTTTTTTGAGGAGGTTGACTTTTTATGGATTTCGACGTCATTCTGGTCGGTGCGGGGCCCGGCGGGATCTACTGTGCCTATGAGCTGTCCCGGCTTGCTCCCCAGCTGAGTATCGCTGTGTTTGAGGCGGGTCATCCGCTCGCTGCCCGGCGCTGCCCGATCGACGGGATCAAGATCAAGAGCTGCGTGGGCTGTAAAAGCTGTTCGATTATGAGCGGCTTTGGCGGCGCAGGCGCCTTTTCTGACGGCAAATACAACATTACCAACGACTTCGGCGGCACGCTGTACGAGCATCTGGGACGTCAGCAGGCGCTGGAACTGATGCGGTATGTGGATGAGGTCAATCTCCGTCATGGCGGTGAGGGAACCAAGCTGTACTCCACCGCGGGAACCCAGTTCAAAAAGCTCTGTATGCAGAACGACCTGCGGTTGCTGGACGCCTCGGTGCGGCATCTGGGTACCGACATCAACTATATTGTTCTGGAAAATCTATATGCCGAGCTGAAAGAAAAGGTGACCTTCTTTTTCGACAGCCCGGTGGGGGAGATTGAGCAGGTCGAAGGCGGCTATGCCGTGCATAGTGGCGACCGCCGCTTCACCTGCCGCACCTGTGTAGTCTCGGTCGGGCGCAGCGGCAGCCGGTGGATGGAGGGTGTCCGCCGGCAGCTAAAGATTCCCACCCACAGCAACCGGGTGGATCTGGGGGTCCGGGTCGAGCTGCCGGCCGATGTGTTCTCTCATCTGACCGACGAGCTGTATGAGAGCAAGATTGTCTACCGCACCAGCAAATATGAGGATCTGGTGCGGACCTTCTGCATGAATCCTCGCGGAGCGGTAGTCAACGAGAATACCAACGGCATCATCACCGTCAACGGCCACAGCTATGAGGATCCGGCAAAGCAGACCGGCAACACCAACTTTGCATTGCTGGTCTCCAAACACTTTTCCGAGCCGTTCAAGGATTCCAATGGATATGGCGAATCGATCGCCCGGCTGAGCAACATGCTCGGCGGCGGCGTGCTGTTGCAGCGGTTCGGAGATCTGATCCGCGGCCAGCGCTCAACCCAAAAGCGGATCAACGAGTCCTTTGTTACCCCAACCCTGAACGCGACCCCCGGCGATCTGAGCCTGGTGTTGCCCAAACGGATTCTTGATGGGATTATCGAGATGATCTACGCGCTGGACAAGATCGCACCCGGCACGGCAAACGACGACACCCTGTTGTATGGCGTTGAGGTCAAGTTCTACAATATGGAAGTCGAGGTCGACGAAAATCTCGAAACCCGGTATAAGGGTTTATACATCATCGGGGACGGCAGCGGAATCACCCACTCCCTCTCCCATGCTTCGGCCAGCGGCGTTCATGTGGCCCGGACTATCGCAGCCTGCTGATTTACTCCAATAAAATACCCGTCTCAAGGCGTGGTGGCGTAAGAAAATGACGCCGCAGCTCAAGACGGGTATTTTTTTAGTTCTTTTTTTCTATTGAATCCATTAAGATCAGAATATCGCCAGGCAGCACTACCGTCTGACCGGTCGGGATCAGCGTGCAGTCTCCCCTGCGGATCAGCGCGACCAACTGATTTTTCAACGCGCAATGCGCTATCGGTTGATTTGCCATTTTGCTCGTATAATCGATCACCAGTTCATGCATCCGCATGTTTGCCCGATCTTCAAAGCTGGGGGCCGCTATGACCAGAAGATCTCCTGTACAAAGTTTGGTTCCTCCATTGGGTACGATATTGCCCTCTTTTCGCACAATCAGAACCACCAGCAATTCATCGGAAAGCGGCAATTCGCTCAGCGTTCGGCCACACCAGGGATGTCCATTGTTCAGATGAAGCTTAAAAAAGCCGATCTCTCCCTCTTCCTGATAATCAGTAAAGGTTTTGCCCACATCCGCTTTTTGGTCGATCATGGATAGTCGATCAGCGACCCAAGGCAGCAGGGTGCCTTGAATTGAAATCGAGAGCAATACCACGCAAAAAACCAGATTAAAGATATCGTATCTTGTCTGCACCCCACTGAGCACCACCGAGATTGCAAAGACAATCGAAGCCGCACCCCGCAACCCCGCAAAGGAAACTACCCCGATCTGTCGGATCGACACCCGGAAAGGGCGTAAAAGCAGCGCACAGACAACCGGTCGGCCAACCAGGGTGAGAAAAGCCATAATCATAAGTGCCGGAAACAGCACCGAAGGAAGTTGCGAGGGCGTCACGAGCAATCCGAGCAGAAAGAAGATGATGACCTGTGCCACCCCCGTAACAACCTCGATAAAATGCACAAAATACTTTTTGTGGGACAACCTTGTATTACCCAGCAAGATACCGCACAGATAAACGCTCAGATACCCGTTTCCCCCCAGAATTGCGGGTACTGCATAGGATAAAAGCATCACCCCAAACAAAAAGATGGTTCGACTCTGTTGAGAGATAAAGAGATCCCGGCGCAGCATCCAGTCCGACAGCCGGCCGATCAACAAACCGCTAATCACACCCACCAAAATCTGGGTGAACAGCACCGGAAGAATCAACACCTGTTTACCGGAAAGGAGCCCGACCAGCACGGTGGTCAGCATATAAGAGACCGGGTCGTTGGAGCCTGATTCCAACTCCAGCATTGAGTCCGCGTGATCCTTTAGCGCGAGTTGCCGTGAACGAAGGATATTGAAAACAGAGGCCGCGTCGGTGGAAGAGATAACCGAACCAATCAGCAAACTCTCTATCCAGGGCAGGCCAAGGGCAAACCGCGCGAAGGTCCCCACCGCACCTGCCGTGCCCACAACCCCAAGAGTAGAGAGGATTGCAGACCGCACAATCACCGGTTGGGCTGCCTTCAAGTTTGTCCCGAAACCGCCATAAAACATGATAAAGATCAAACAGGTCGAACTGATCAGGTTCACCGACGCGTAGTCGTTGAAAACAATTCTGAACAGACCATTCTCCCCAAAACAGATTCCCAGTAACAAGAAGATCAGCAGAGAGGGGATTGGAATCCGCTCCAGCATCCGGTTCAGCAAGATACAGATGACGATCACTATGCCGATCAGCAGTATCCCGCCATTCATTCCTACACCCCCTCCTTTCTTTGTGCAATTCAACTTTTTTATTTTATGTTATCATACCTACTACTTTCGTTCAACCTCATTCCAAAAGAACGCCCTGTTCCGTCAGGATGCGGAGCGGGCGTTCTCTCAACCTTTATTTTTACGCTTCGGCCCGTTTTTGGCTGGTTATCTTTATCGTTGCAATCAATGCAGCCGCGAGAAACAGCAGCCCGATTACCGACAGCATCGCCAGAGAGAGCCGGCCGAACAACATGCCCAGCGCATGAATGGCGCGGGTAAACAGCGTATCCCTGCCCGCCGAAGCGTCGATCAATCTGGGAAATACCACCGCAAACAGCATCCACAGTCCCCAGAGCACCCAGAGTGCCCGGCCGCCGAACCGGGCGGCCAGAGCGCCGACAAAATCCGCGATGATTATCCCGCCCACCGGAAAACCGATGAGGAACAGCGGATGCAGCACCACCGCGGCAATCCGCCCGAAGAGATCCAGCAGCTGGGGATCCGCCGCAGGTGCAGTAATGTATTCCAGCCAGCCCAGCAGCAGGGTCAGCGCCATCCCCAGCAGCAGGGTCAGCGCCCCGATCGGATAATTGCCGATCAAAAATGCCTTTCGGGTACGGCTCATCAGAATCGCATGGTTGAGCCCGAGGGTAAACTGCATTGAAAGGCTGAAAAAAACGGCGATAAGACCAAATCCGGCAAAGATCACACCAAGCGGAATCCACCCTGACTCATGGGAGATCAACCCGATCACCAGCGCAAACAATCTTCCCAGAACAAACCCGCCTGCCACCAAAGCCAGCAGCGGCAGCAGATTATAGCGCTGGATTCTCCATTCTCTGCAAATCGCAGACATTGCAATCCCCTCCCCTCAAACCTTGACCTGTGCGCGCCGGAAAAAGAACCAGCTCATCGCCGCGATGATCACACCACCGGCCAGCATCACGCCGCCGGCGGCAATCAGCGGCAGCCGCGCCGTCCAGAGAAACAGTTCCTGTACCCCGGTGACCGGGTGATCCCCCGCCACCAGCATGGTGATAAAGGATCCCGAAATTCCACAGAGCAGACAGATCCCCAGCCCGTAAAAGATCATCCCCCATTTTCCGTACCGATAGGCCAATAGGCCGCAAAGCTCGGTCAGCTGGCAGAGTAAAAACAGACCCGCGAAAAATGCGATCGCCGCGTCCCCCACGCCGGCGGTCCACAGCCCGTTAACCCAGACTCCCGCCGCAGTTACCAACGCGCCCACCCCGCAATAGCAGAGGGTCGACAGTTGCCGCGCCGCAAAGACGCCCGCGCGGGTGGTGCCCAGCATCAGATAGAGAAATGCGTACTGGGTATAAAAGTTAAGGGAAAAGCCGATCCCCATCAACAGCCAGCTCGCGGCGACAAAGGGGCCAAAACAACCCGCGACCACCAGGCCGATCGCATTGACCGGCGCGCAGAGAAGCGCGCACAGGCAGAGAAAGCCGGTCATCGCCGCAGCTGCCATAAGGCTGATCGCCAGCGGCCGCCATTGGCAGCGCAGATTACGTGCAATGCTTGTACTCACCGCCCCATCACCTCCGCCGATTCCTCCCCACAAATCGCAACAAAGAGCTTTTGCAGGCTCAGCGGCATGAGATCCACCTCGCGGCCGGCAACCAGCGGATGGATATCCTGCCCCGGTGCGGTCGAAACATAAGCCGTTTTTGCCCGGCCCATCCGTTCAGTATGGTAGACGGTCAAGCCGTCACAGGCCGCGTTTACCTCGTCCTCCCGGCCGCTGACCGCCCAGAAGCGGGAGACCAGCTCATCGGTGTCCTCCATCAACCGCAGTTTGCCGCCTTGCAGCAGGATCACCTTTTCAAACAGTCCGGCCGCCTCCTCGATGATGTGGGTCGAGATGACAAACGCACGCCCAGTTTCGGTTTGATCCTCCAGCAACAGCTGATAGAACTGCTCCCGCGCAACCACATCCAGGCCAGCGACCGGCTCGTCCAAAATTGTAATCTCGGCACGGCTGGCCAGCGCGACAACGATGGTCACCATTGAAAGCATTCCCTTGCTCAGCTTGGAGATCCGCTTTTTGGTATTCAAGCCGAAGCGCTCAATCAACCGCTGTGCATATGCTTCGTCCCAATTCGGATAGTAGGTACGGGCAATCCGCAGATATTCCTTCACCTTGTATGCCGCGCTGCCGAAGGTGTTCAGCGGATTGATCTCACGGGAAAAGCAGATGTGATCCAGCGCCCGTTGATTCTCCCAAACCGCTTCGCCGTTGAGGGTCACCGTTCCGCTGGTGGCGGGGTTCTGAGCGGTCAGGATTGAAAGAAGGGTCGTTTTTCCCGCTCCATTACGCCCGATCAGTCCGTAAATATGCCCTTGCTCCAGTTGCAGGCTCACATCTTCCAGCACCCGTTTGCCACCGTACTCTTTGCAGAGATGTTCACAGCGCAGTACCATTGTCTCGCTCATAGTATCCTCCCAAACCACTTTGACCTGTGTTATTTTGCCTCTTCTTCCCGTGCGCGCCGGATCATAGCAATCAATTCCTCTTCGGTGATCGCAAGGCTGTGCGCCTCTTCTACCAATCCCCGTACAAACCGGTCGTAAAAGCTGCTTTTTCTCTTTTCGATAATCCGCCCTTTTGCGCCCTCGGCCACGAACATACCGATCCCCCGCTTTTTATATAAAATTCCCTGATCAACCAACAGATTGATCCCCTTGGCGGCGGTAGCCGGATTGATCGCATACGCCCGCGCCAGCTCATTGGTGCTCGGCACCCGCTCCTCCTCCAGCAGGATGCCGCGCAGAATATCTTCCTCGATCCGTTCTGCGATCTGCAGATAGATCGACCGCTCCTCGGACAGTCCCAGATTCAAGCGCTCCCCTCCTGTCTGTCATTTGTTATATGGTTCATTACTTGTGTAACTAACTATATAACACTTTGCCTTTATTGTCAAGTGGTTTGAAAGAAAAACAGGGCAGAGAAATCTCTGCCCTGTCTGCGCTATTGGATTTTAGGCGTTTGCCTCGAGATAGTCGGCGGCGAACTGTGCGTACATTGCCGCACCGCGCTTGAGGACATCCTCAGGCACGTCATACTTCTCGTGGTGGTTGATGTAGGGATGATCGGCATCGCGGCTGCCCAGGAAGGCATAAATGCCGGGGACCTTCTCCATAAAGAAGGCATAGTCCTCACTACCCATCATGGTGGGCAGGTTGCCAACCCCCTCCTCGCCAAACAGTTTGACTGCAGCGGCACGGGCGATCGCGTTGATCTCCTCGTTGTCGTTGATCAGCGGCGGGGTCATGTGGGCATACTTGGTCACGTCCGCCTTTGCACCAAAGGCCTCGGCGGTATTTTTGACAATCCGGCGCAGATCCTCCTCGATCGTTGCGAGGGTCTCGCGGGAGAAGGTACGCACGGTTCCCTCCATCACGACCTTGTTGGCCAGGATGTTAAACCGCTGGCCGCCGTTGATGGTGCCGATGGTAACCACGCAGGGATTGAGCGGGTTGTTGTTGCGGGAGACGTAGGCCTGAAGGTCCTGCACGATGGCAGAGGCGGCAACCAGCGCGTCAGTACCCAGGTGCGGGGTGCTGCCGTGGGTGGAAACGCCCTCAACCTCGATGGTAAATCCATCGCAGCAGGCCATCCGGTTACCGGCGGAAACATCTACCAGCGGAGCATCGAAGTCGCCCCAGATGTGTGCGCCATAGATCGCGTCGACCCCGTCAAGAACCCCTTCATCGATCATTGCCTTAGCGCCGACGGCAATCTCCTCTGCCGGCTGGAAGAGCAGCTTAACGGTACCCGGCAGCTCATCCTTAATCTCGGCGAGAATCTTGGCGCCGCCCAGCAGCATTGCGATGTGGTTGTCATGGCCGCAGGCATGCATCGCGCCCTCATTCTTGCTGGCAAAGGGCAGGCCGGTTTCCTCGACAACACTCAGCGCGTCGATGTCGGCCCGCAGCGCAACCGTCTTGCCCGGCTTGCCGCCGCGGATCACGCCGACCACGCCATTGCAGGTTTTGCACAGCTCAGCCTCGATCCCCATCGCCTCAAGATCAGCCTTGATGCTCTTCGCGGTCTCGACCTCCTGGCCGGAAAGCTCGGGGCAGGTATGATAAAAACGCCGACGCTCGATGATATAGGATTCGTTCTTTTCCGCGCGTTCACGAAGATTCATGGGATAACACTCTCCTTTGTTTTCGATTAGTTCGGCGTTATTCACTCCGCCTTGGCCGCCAGATAGTCCACCGCGAACTGGGCATGCAGCGCAGCGCCGCGCTTGAGCACGCTCTCGGGGACATCGTAGTGATCGTTATGGTTGCTGGCCGCGTGCTCGGCATCATGGCTGCCCAGGAAACCGAAGACGCCAGGAACCTTCTCCATGAAATAGGCAAAGTCCTCGCTGCCCATCATCTTGGGAAGCTCCTTGAGCCCCTCTTCCCCATACAGCTTGACCGCGGCGTCATGGGCGATCTTGTTCAGGTCATCCTGATCGTTGATAACCGGTCCGGGGAAGGCTTCGTACTTCAGCGTTGCCTTCGCCTTATAAGCGGCGGCGGTCGACTCGGCAATCCGGCGGATCAGCGGCTCGATCTGAGCGCGCATCTCGCGGGAGTGGGTGCGGCAGGTGCCCTCCATGACCACCTTGCCGGCAACGACGTTCCACCGCTGACCGCCGTGGATCTCACCGACGGTGACAACCAGGCCGTTGAGCGGGTTGTTGTTGCGGGAAACGATGGTCTGGAGATTCATGATAATCGCGGTTGCCGCCACGATCGCGTCCACACCGAGATGCGGCGCGCTGCCATGCGAGGAGGAACCCTCGACGGTCAGGGTGAAGTTATCGCAGCTGGCCATCCGCACACCGGGCTGCACATTCAGATAAGGAGCATCAAGGCCATCCCAAATGTGCTGGCCGAAGATCGCATCTACCCCGTCCAGCACACCCTGCCGGATGCAGGGCTCGGCGCCATGGCAGCTTTCCTCCGCAGGCTGGAAAAACAGCTTGACGTTGCCCTGCAGCTCATCCTTGACCTCGGTAAGGATCTTAGCGGCGCCCAACAGCATCGCGATGTGATTATCGTGGCCGCAGGCGTGCATGCAGCCGGGGTTCTCGCTGGCAAACGGCAGGCCGGTCTTCTCTTCAACCGGCAGCGCGTCGATATCCGCGCGCAGCGCAACCGTCTTGCATCCGGGTTTTGCCTTGCCGCCATAAATCATTGCGGTGCATCCGGCCAAGCCATCAGAAAACCGCTTGACCTCAAGCCCCATTGCCTCCAGCTGCGCGGCGATGGCATCGGTCGTCTTGTATTCCTCCCAGGAAAGCTCCGGGTGGGCGTGGAACCAGCGACGCTGCTCGATCACATAGCTCTCATACTTTTCCGCCAAAGCTTTGATGTCCATTGTCATTCTCCTCCTTTTCGCGCCGGCGCCCGGCGCATTTTGGTTGGTCATATTGTAGCATACCTTCTGCCAAAAGGACAGCACCTGTGTCCCTCTTTTTCAAAAATTTTCACCTTTCAGTCCGCCGCTCACATACAAAAAGACCGCCCGGTTACGCCGGACGGTCTTTTGTTCCGCATGGAATACAGACCGCAGTCCGCCGGCGATTAGCCCCGCAGAAGCGGTACGAACAGGCCAGCGATGATGACCGAGGTGATGGTGACGGTGACGAAACCGCCAACGATCATCTGCGGCAGCATGGTGTCCATCAGATACTGATACTCATCGTCATTCTCAGCCAGAGCCTTGGAAGCCTCGGTGGTGAGAATCAGGTTCGGCGGGAAGCCATACAGAGCAGTCAGCGAAGTGGCAAAGGCCATATAGGGGCTGATCTTGAGCACCTTGCCGACGATGACGGAGAGGATGCCCATGCCCAGAACACCAACGACGATGATGATGACCAGGGGTCCGAGAACGGCCAGCAGCATCTCGGGAGTCGCCTGCTTGAGGCCGTCAAAGACGTACAGCATCAGCGCGAAGCAGATGAAGTTGAAGCAGCCGCACTTGTTGAGGATGCTGCGATCGAGGAAGCCCAGCTCGGTGAAGATGATGCCGAGAACCAGAGCCCAGACAGCGCCGCTGATCGCGCCGATGCCGGGGAACTTGATCTTGCCCATGTAGAAAGCGCCCAGCGCAACAATCGAGAGCTTCAGGATTGCAACAGAGGTGGTGAAGAACTTGTCGGGCAGCGCGGGGATCAGCTTCTTGCCGCCCTCTTCCGCCTTCATCTTGCCGTCGACCGAATCGACCTCGCCCGCAGCGGTCTTCTTAACTACACCGGAGCGATAGGCCTTGAGCAGGTTGCGGCCCTCACGCTTGAGGCAGAGCGCGGTCAGCGGATAGCCGGCGAAGCCCTGCGCGCAGTACATGATAATAGCCAGCGCCGCAACGTCGGTCAGGCCGAGTGCGGTGGCAGCGTCCTTCATCGTGACCGCCGCAACGATACCGCCGGTGAGCGGGGGCAGACCGGAGATAACATAGTTCCAGTCCACGATGCCGGTCCAGGCCAGGATCATGCAAAGCAGAACCATGCCCGCCAGACCCGCGAGGCAGATGACGATGATCTTCCACTGCTTGAGCAGCTCCTTGATCGAGATGGTGGTGCCCATGTGGGTAATCAGCAGGTAGATGCAGACCGTGCTGGTAAAGGGAGCACCAAAGCCCGCCGCGGTAACGATCTCGGTCGGGAAGAAGGTCCAGTACCCGATAATGAAGAGTACTGCAACGACGAAGACCGAAGGCACCCACGCCTTCGAGAGGACGCCGATGATGTCGCCAATTGCGTAGACGAGGGCCACACAGAGCAGCGCCAGAATCGCATTGTTGGTAATCAGTTCCTTAAATGCTTCCATTGGGATAAATTGCCTCCTTTAAGTAAAAATTTTGCTCGCACTAGTGAGGCATCCACTCACTTGCGCTTTGTCATCATCACTTCCAACACAATATTGTCCATGATGGGAGAGCCTTCATTGCCCAAACGGACGAAATTCTTGATCGTCTGCTCGGGATCCACGTCCACGATGCCGTCGCTGGGCTGTACGCAGACGTTATCCAGCGCCATAAAGGCACACTGGAAAGCAGTATTGACACAGGTGCTGATCTTGAGCGCGCAGTCCGCCTTTGCTCCGTCGCAGAGCATACCGGTGACGTCGCCAAGCATATTGTTCACCGCATAGCCAATCTGCTCAACGCTGCCGCCCAGCAGATAGACCAGACCACAGGCCGAGCCGGTGCCGGCCACGGTGGCGCCGCACAGGCCGCTGAGCAGCCCGAAACGGCAATGAATGTGAATTCCCATCAGATGGGCGAGGGTGACCGCGCGGAACATCTTATCCTCGTCGATACCCAGCGTCTTAGCGGCGCTGACCACCGGCATCGTTGCGGTAATGCCCTGGTTGCCCGAGCCCGAGTTGGTGACCACCGGCACATTTGCACCCGCCATCCGGGCGTCGGCTCCGCTGGCGGTCGCCTCCATCGCGTTGGTGACCAGATCGTTGCTCATATACCCCTTCTCGCGGGCCTTGGCGATGTTGCGGCCGATATTCAGCCCATAATCGCCCCGCATGCCCTCTTCCGAGATCCGGGTGTTGACCGCGATCGCCTGCTCGATCATGTGAAGATCGTCCTTTTCGCGATCGAGTTCATTGACAAAATCATAGATCGTCTGGATCGAGAGGGTCTCATCGATAACGTCGGGGGAAACGCCGTTGACCAGCGTGCCGATCGGATGATCCACCACCGCGACTCCGTCCTCTTCAATGCGGACGACATTGGTATGGGCCGAAGCGATGACCGCTTTCGCCTGATGTCCGTCGGCACTCTTGACCTCGACCTCGACATACAGCTTTTCGGGGGTCTCCTTCTTACCCATCTTCACCTTACCGCTCTGAACCAGCTCGATCGCCTTACGGCGCTCCTCCTCGCTGGCCTCATCGACCACCTGCAGCTGCCGTTCAACCTTTCCGCCCGTTGCGCCCAGCGCGGCTGCATAGTCAATGCCGGTGTATTTTGTGCCCGGGATGCCCGCGGCCATCGCATTCTTGATGATATTGACGCTGGCCAGCACCGTCAGCTCGGCCACCTCGCCCTTCAAATGCGCGCGGGCATTTGCCGCGCACAGCGCGATCGCAGCGGGCTCGGTACAGCCGGTTGCGAGCTCCATCTCGCTGTTCAAAATCTCACAGATCAGTTTGTGGTCCATCTCTTCATCCTCCTTTTCGGCCGACATGCGCCGGTCAAATATTAAACTCTAACAGATCGTTACAGCGCGATCTGCGTTCACAAATTTTTCATAAGTATACCGCTTTTTTGAAACAAAATCAAGACCCAGTTGTTGTCACACGGCGCACATCTTCATCTCTTATCCTGTTTATCCTGTATGTTCTTTCTGTTTGGCCACAAACAAAAATGGGATCCGCATCGCGGATCCCATTTTGAAACGATGAAAGCGGTTTTCTTAGAAAATCTTCGGGCAGATGATTCCCGCGAAGATAACCGACGCCACGGTAACCGAAGTGAAGCCGGAAACGATGATCTGCGGCATGACGTTCTCGTAAATCCGAGCACGGGTCTCCTCGTCGCAATCCAGGCTGCGGGTGACCTCATCCACAACGATCTGGGTGCCGGGATAACCGATGGTGCAGCAGATGGCGATCGCGAAAGCGATGGTCCAGTGAACGCCGAGCAGCTTGCCGGCAATAGCGCCGAACAGGCAGATAAAGATCGCGCCGACGAGCAGGGTGCCGATCAGAGGAACGATCATATTGACCAGATCCTCGAGGCTCAGGGTAGCAAGGCTTCCAGGGATAACGGAGAGAACCGCCAGCATCAAGAAGCCGTTGGAATGGGATTTGACATGCGCGTTCTCGGGCAGGAAACCAAGGATGCAGAAGATAATGCCCATGACAAGGTACATGATGTTGACATTGGTGAGATCCTTGACATACTTAACATTGGCAAACACGCGGGACACCAGATAGCCCAGCCATCCGACCAGAGCCATTTTCAAGAAGATGGTATTGTCGCCTGCCATCCACTTGGGCATAAAGCTGAGCGGCTTGCGCTTACCCGTCTCCTTAACCTCGGCAGCAGCCCGCATCTGAATCTTCCCGGCCAGAACACCCTGGCAGTACTTACGGGTAAAGAAGTTGCAGATGGGGATGCCAACAAAGCCCTGGCAGCCGATGATCAGCATAGCGAAACCGGCAAGATCGGGGCGGCCGGCGGCGTTCGCCGCCTCGGCGGTCATCTGGCCGGCGATGATGCCGCCGGAGATCGGGGCGGAAGCGCACAGCGCCCACTCGCGGCCGAACAGCCAGCTGCTGACCGTAAAGGAGCAGATCGCCAGACCAACCAGCGCAACTAGTGCAACGATGACCGTCTTCCACTGGGAAATCAGCTCATTGATATGAATCATGGTGCCCATACCAACCAGCAGCAGCATGATTGCAAAGTTGGAGGCAATGGCCGGAATACCGGTATCCGAAAGGGAGGTCGAGGGAATGATGCCGCTCTGAAAGCCGACAAGATAAAGCAGCATTGCGATCAATAGTCCCGAGACCTTAGATTTGGTCAGATTCGATACCCAGTCTCCGACCGCGAAAAAAAGCGCGAAGATCAGAAACGAGAACAGGGGGGTCCACAAAGTTTCCACAACGATTCCTTCTTTCTCCTTTGCTTTCGCAAAGTTTTTGCGAGCAGCGCCGCCGGAGCCTCCTCTGCGGTCCTACGACCACCCCGCCGGTGCACGCCCCTTCATCTCATCAGAGCCATACATTATCACGTTGAAGCGCTAGATGAAATGAATTTTTTTACAATTATAAGGGGACATCTCCGCCGATTCAATATTTTTTTCAAATTTGTTCAAAATTTTGTAACATTTGTTTTTTCGACCGTTTTTTGTTGGGTAAGTTTGTTGCATCCGCCGATTGCATTTTGGCAAAAAAATCTTAATGGGAACTTTAGTACTCCGGCAGCCCACATTTCTGTCTTTCTATGAAATACAAAAACGACCGAAAAATCTCTTTTTTCGGTCGCTCTCGTTCCGATTGGCGGACAGCTCGGAAAATCGTATGAATATGCACATCGCATACATTTTTACGCAGTTTACAGCTTCAACAGGTCAAAAGCTTCAAGCAGCCCATCTTGCTCTGCCGGCCCGACAATAAAATCTGCCGCCCGCTTGAGCGCGGGGCGGGCATTTCCCATCGCGACCGCAACGCCCGCAGCCTCGAATAACGGCAGATCATTGTTGCCGTCCCCTGCCGCGGCGGTCTGGGACATCGGAATCCCAATTCGATCCATCAGCCAGCGGGCCGTTTCAGCCTTATCAACCTCGCGCCGGTAAACATCTGCCCCGCCGGGGCAAAAAGGCACCAGCTGAAGCCCCTTGACCCCCTCGCTGACCAGCTGCGTGATCTCTTCGGGCGCGCCATAGACCACCGCGCCGAAAGGCAATCCGCCGCGGTGACGGTCTCTTTGAGGGCAGTTGCGGATCCAGCCTGCATAGCCGCCCTCATTGGACACCGCCTGGTTCTGCCGTTCCCGCAGCACCCGCTGATACCGCTCATAGCCTGCGTAGGCGCCATATCCGTCGGCGAACGCAAAGAGGAGGGTGATCCGTCCTCCCTCGCAACGACTGGTGAGCCGCAGCAGTTGATCCTCGGTAAACCGCTGTTCATACAGTCGACTGCCGGCGGCATCGAGCACCTCCGCCCCATTGGAACAGATGTAATAGTCCGCCTCAAAGGATCCCAGCAGCGCCGGGCCTATTACAAAGCCGCTGCGTCCGGTTGCAACCACAATCGTAACCCCGTCATTTCGCATCCGCCGTACCCGGTCGATGATCGGTTGTGAAACCCCAACGCGGCCCTGTGGCAGCAGGGTTCCATCAATATCCAGCAGCAACGCCCGGATTGGAGTGCCGGTCATCCGCGTCATTCCTCCCCTCTCTCCTCCTTGCCTGTACCGGGCAGCAACCAGATCTGCGCCTCGTAGGGACGCAGCCGGTCAAACGGCGCCGGATAACTTCCATAGACCTGCCGCGCGCCGCGGGGCAGCCGCGGGCGCGCGGTCTCTTTTTCACGAAGGTTCAAAATCACAAGATACCGCTCGCCATCGCCCGTGCGGGTATAACAGAACAGATCCCGCCGGCTGGCAAACTGCGGTGTAAAACTGCCGTCCGCCAGCGCGGGATGGGCGCGGCGCAGCGCAATCAGCCTGCGGTAGTGGTTGAGCACCGATTCGGGATCCTGCTCCTCTGCCGCCGCATTCCATCCCTCCAGATGGTCCCCGGGCAGCCGCAGCCAGGGCGTGCCGGAAGTAAAGCCGGCCCCCTCCTCCCCTGTCCACTGCATCGGGGTACGGGCATAATCGCGGGTTCCGGCAAGTACCTTTTCAAAGGCGGCCTGCGGCCCGAGTTTCGGTTCCAGCTCCCGATAAAGGTTGAGGCTCTCAATATCCCGCAGCTGGTCGACCGAGTCAAACCGGTGGTTGGTCATCCCCAGTTCCTGTCCCTGATAGAGGAAGGGCACCCCCTTCAGGGTGAGCTGCAACGCAGCCAGCAGCTTGGCCAGCGGCGCCCGCAGCGACTGCGGCGGGTCGATCTTGCCCAGCATCCGCGGATTGTCGTGGTTATCCCAGAACAAGCTCATCCGGCAGTTATTCGAAATCCCCTGCATCCACTCCAGATAATATCGTTTGAGGTAACCGAGATCATACCGATAGTCATCAAATCGGGTGTGCCCCGGGGTCTCCAGCTGGTCAAAGTTAAAGACCAGATCCAGTTCGCCCCGCTCCTGCGCGGTCAGCTGCTTTGCCATCTCAAGCCCGATGCCGGGGGTCTCCCCGATCATTACCGCGCCGTAGGGCGCAAACGCCTTCCGTCTCAGCTCAGCCAGATATTCATGCAGCCGCTTTCCATAGAAATAGTGTTCAATGCCGGTATACCCCATCAGCTTGCCCACCGGCGCGCTGCCATTCTCCAGCGTATTTTTGGCAATGTAGTTGATCACATCCATCCGGAACCCATCGACACCCTTATCAAGCCACCAGCGGACGATCTGTGCAACCTCATCGCGCAGGGCGGGATTCTCCCAGTTGAGGTCCATCTGTTTTTTGGAGAACAGATGCAGCGCCCAGGCCCCGACCTCGGGATAGTAGTTCCAGGCCGAGCCGGAGAAAAAGCTGGTCCAGTTGTTCGGGGGACAGCCGGCATTCCCCTCCCGCCAGAGATAATAGTCATGATACCGGCTGTTGCGGTCCCGCTTTGCCTCCAAAAACCAGGGGTGTTCATCCGAGGTATGGTTGACCACCAGATCCATGATCAGTTTCATGCCCCGACGGTGAACCTCCTCGAGCAGCTGGTCAAAGTCCTCCATTGTACCGTAGTCGGGATGAATCGCCCGGTAGTCGCTGATGTCATAGCCGTTGTCATCCATCGGGCTGGCGTAGACCGGCGAGAGCCAGAGGGCGGTGACCCCCAGCTGTTGCAGATAGGGCAGCCGGCTGCGGATGCCATTGAGATCCCCGATCCCATCCCCGCCTGAATCCTGAAAGCTGCGCGGATAGATCTGATAAAAAATGTCCCGGTCAAACCCGGTCGGACAGCCCGGCGCGGGGCACACCGGATCCCCGGTTCCATTCACAAGGTCTAGCAGAACCTCTGCGAAGTCGTCCCCCAGCAAACCGCGTGCCATCCGGCAGGCGCGGCCAATGGTCAGCCGGGAGACGGCGGGGTTGGTCAGCCACCGCTCGCTGCGGCCCAGCTGCATCAGCAGCTTGGCCAGCACATCATGTCCCACGGGATTTTCCCACAATTCTCTCAGCGTACTGTGCTCCGTTAGTTTTTTCATTGCGGCCTCCTTTTCTGCGCGCCGTGCGCGGAGGATTCTTTTGCCTTATCCTAGCACAGCTTTGCCTGTTCCGGCAAGGGACGCCGGTTGGGATTCGACCGTTTTCCCGAAATCTTTTCGGTATCCGGATGCATACTATAAGATACAGAAAAATTTTTCCTGTTGCCGGACAAGCTGTTTTTTGCGTCAGGTCAACCGAGATTGTTGAAACATGATTGTGCAATTAGCACAAATTGCATTTTTTATTTTGTAAATTACTCGACGGTTTTGCTTATAAGTTCTTGAAAAAAGAATCTACTATGGTTAAAATATGAATAAGCAAACTTATATTTGCGATCAGGGCCGTTTGGCCTCGGGGAGGCAGAAGATTGAAATATCAAGCCAAGGTCGACTTTGATCTGCCGGTCTATCTCTTTAAGCAGGGGACGAATTTTGAGAGCTATGATTTCTTTGGCGCACATCCGGTTCAGCTGGACGGGGATAAGGGCGTTCTCTTCCGCGTCTGGGCGCCGCATGCCCGTGCGGTGAGCCTGGTGGGAGAGTTCAACGGTTGGGATCCCGCCGCGCTGCACATGGAGAATGTAAAGGACAGCGGAATCTGGGAGTGTTTCACCACGTTGGTCAAGGAGTACGACGTCTACAAGTACTGTGTCGTGCAGGCCGACGGACGGGAGGTCTTCAAGGCCGATCCCTATGCGTTTCACGCGGAGACCCGCCCGGGCAACGCTAGCAAGGTGTTTGATCTTGAGGGGTATCGCTGGGGCGACCGCAGCTGGAAAAAGGCTGCTGCAAAACGGGACGTTTTCAATGCGCCGATGAATATTTATGAGTTGCACGCCGGCTCTTGGCGCACCTATCCGGACGGCAACCCCTTCAATTACCGGGATCTGGCAAAGGAATTGATCCCCTACATCAAGCAGATGGGATATACCCACATCGAGCTGATGCCGCTGGCCGAGCACCCGTTTGACGGCAGCTGGGGCTACCAGGTCACCGGATACTATGCCCCCACCAGCCGCTACGGTACCCCCCACGATTTTATGGCGTTCGTCGACGCCTGTCACCAGAACGGCATCGGCGTGCTGATGGACTGGGTACCCGCCCATTTCCCCAAAGACGAGTTCGGCCTGTATCTCTTTGACGGCACCAGCTGTTATGAGGATCAGGATCCGCTGCGCCGGGAACACAAGGAATGGGGCACGATGGTCTTCGACTACGGTCGGGGTGAAGTTCAGAGCTTTTTGATCTCTAACGCGCTGTACTGGCTGCGGAAGTTCCACATCGACGGACTGCGGGTGGACGCGGTTGCCAGCATGCTGTACTTAGACTATAACCGCCGGGGCGGCGAGTGGCGGCCCAACAAGAATGGCGGCAATGAGAACCTTGAGGCCATTGAATTCCTTCGCAAGCTGAATACCGCTGTTTTTGAGCGGGTGCCCGGCGCGCTGATGATCGCCGAGGAGAGCACCGCCTGGCCGATGGTGACAAAGCCACCCCACGACGGTGGTCTGGGCTTTAACTTTAAGTGGAACATGGGCTGGATGAACGATGTGCTCAGCTACATGTCCACCGATCCGCTCTTCCGCAAGGGCAACCACAACAAGTTGACCTTCAGTTTCTTCTACGCTTTCAGCGAGAACTTTGTGCTGCCGATCAGCCACGACGAGGTGGTACATGGCAAATGCAGCCTGATTAACAAGATGCCGGGCGAGTACGACCAGAAGTTCGCCCAGCTTCGCACCTTCTACGGTTACATGATGGCGCACCCGGGCAAAAAGCTGCTCTTCATGGGGCAGGAGTTCGGGCAATTTGCCGAGTGGTCGGAGGCTCACGGGCTTGACTGGAATCTGCTTGCCTATGACCGGCACCGGCAGTTGCAGCAATATGTCGCCGACCTCAACCGGCTGTATCTGGACACCCCTGCGCTGTGGCAGGTGGATTACAGCTGGGAGGGTTTCCAATGGATCGTGCCGGACGACGACAGCCAGAGCGTGATCGTCTTCCGCCGGATCGATCATAGTGGGAAAGAAATTATCATCGCCTGCAACTTTACCCCCGTCACGCGGGAGAAGTACCAGTTTGGCGTGCCCCGCCCGGGCAGTTACAAACCGGTCTTCTGCTCCGATGCGGCGGATTACGGCGGCGAGGGTACGGTTCTTCGTGCCGCCCGCAGCCGCAAAAAGCCAATGCATGGGTTGGACTACTCGATCAGCGTAACCCTGCCCGCCTTCTCGGCCGTCTTCTTCACCGTTCCCGAAGAAAAGAAAGAGCCGAAGTCCGCCGCAAAGCCGGCAAAAAAGACCGCCCCACGGCAGAAAAAGCCTGGCGGCGGCAAGTGAAACAGCAATAACGGTTTTTTGCTCGCTGGAAGACCGATTATGGATAAAAAAAGGGGAGAAACAAGATGAAAGAATGTATCGCCATGCTGCTTGCCGGCGGTCAGGGCTCGCGGCTTTATGCCCTGACCCAGAAGCTGGCCAAGCCCGCCGTCCCATTCGGTGGAAAGTACCGCATCATCGACTTTCCGCTGTCCAACTGTGTCAATTCGGGGATCGACACGGTCGGTATCCTGACCCAGTACCAGCCGCTGGTGCTCAATGAGTACATCGGCAACGGCCAGCCTTGGGATCTCGACCGCCTGTACGGCGGCGTTCATGTCCTGCCGCCCTATCAGAAGGCCAGCGGCAGCGACTGGTATAAAGGTACCGCGAATGCCATCTACCAGAACATTAACTTTATTGAGCGGTATGACCCTGAGTATGTCCTTATTCTCTCGGGTGACCACATCTACAAGATGGATTATTCCCGGATGCTGACCTACCACAAAGAGCAGGGCGCGGACTGCACCATCGCGGTATTGGAAGTGCCTTGGGCCGAGGCAAGCCGTTTCGGCATCATGACCGCCAATGCCGAAGGCGTCATCACCAAGTTTGAGGAGAAGCCCAAGGAGCCCAAGTCGAATCTGGCCTCGATGGGCATTTACATCTTCACCTGGAAGAAGCTGCGGGAATATCTCGAGCGGGATGAGGCCGACAAGAACAGCGAGAACGATTTTGGCAAGAATATTATCCCGACGATGCTCGGCGACGGACAGCGGATGTGCGCTTATCCCTTCGAGGGTTACTGGAAGGACGTGGGCACCATTGACAGCCTGTGGGAGGCAAATATGGATCTGCTCAATCCCAACGTGCCGCTGGATGTCTGGGATGAAAACTGGAAGATCTACTCCCGTACTGCGGGCCAGCCGCCCCACCATATCTCCTCTCAGGCACACGTCGAGAACTCGATGATCACCGAGGGCTGCGAGGTCGAAGGTGAGGTTGATTTCAGCGTTCTGTTCTCCAACGTCAAAGTCCGACCCGGCGCGGTGGTGCGGGACTCGATCGTCATGCCCGGTTGCGTGATCGAGGAGGGCGCGCAGGTGCACTACGCGATCCTCGCCGAAAATGTGGTGGTCCGCAAGGGCGCCATTGTCGGCGCACGGCCTGAACATATGGAGGATCTGGATAAATGGGGCGTCGCCGTGGTCGGCGCCGATGTCACAGTCGGCGCGGGCGCGAAGGTCGGGCCCAAGGCCATGATCTCGGAAGACGTCAAGGAGGTGCTGTGAAATGGTCAATCTGAACGCGATGGGGATCATCTTCTCCAATATGCATGACTCGGTTATTCCCGAGCTGACCGGACACCGCACCATGGCAAGTGTGCCGTTTGCAAGCCGGTATCGTCTGATCGACTTTGTGCTCAGCGGCATGACGATTGCCGGGGTGCAGAATGTCGGCGTCATTGTCAAAAAGAATTATCAGAGCCTGCTGGATCATCTGGGCAGCGGCCGTGAATGGGATCTGGCCCGCAAACGCGGCGGTCTGACCATCTTCCCGCCCAGCGCGGACTCCGGTTACAGTTATCATGGCCGAATCGGCGCACTCAAGGGCATCCTCCCCTACATCGAGGATGCAAAGGAGAAGTATGTCATCCTCGCCGACTGCGATGTGGTCTGCGATCTCGATTATGCCGCGCTGGTCGAGCGCCATGTTGCAAGCGGCGCCGAGGTGACCATCGCTTACAGCAAGGAGAAGATGACCCCCGCGCTGGCCAAGAACAACGTCTCCCTCTCCCTTGCTCCCTCCGGGCGGGTACGGGAATTGCTGATCAACGATCCGCAGACCGGCAAGCGCAACCTTTCGATGGGAATCATCGTCATCGCCCGCGAACAGCTGGTTGAGATCGTCCGCACCGGCTATGCCAAGGGGCTGCTGAAGTTTGAGCAGGACATTCTGGCCAAGAACCTCGAGACAATGAAGGTTTACGGTTATGAGTATACCGGTTATCGCAGCCGGATTGCCGACATGTCCAGCTACTTTGAAGCCAACATGCAGCTGCTGTATCTTGAGAACCTTAACCGTCTCTTCCCGGAGGATCGCCCGGTCTACACCAAGGTCCGGGACGAGGCCCCGGTTCGGTACGCGCTGGACAGCAAGGTGAAAAACTGCACCGTGGCCGATGGCTGCATTATCGAGGGCGAGATTGAGAACTGCGTGCTCTTCCGCGGCGTTCACATCGGCAAGGGCGCGGTCGTTAAGAACTGCGTGCTGATGCAGAACACCAAGGTCGCCAGCGGCGTGCGGATGGATTATGTCATTACCGACAAGGATGTCCGGATCAGCGAGGGACAGTATCTGGGCGGCACCAAGAACTTCCAGGTCTTTGTCAAGAAGGGTTCGACTGTCTGATTCGGCTGCCGGCCGCCGGGACAATAGATCACCGGCGGCGGCCTATTCCAAAGGAGGGACAATGGTATGAATATCCTCTACTGTTCCAGCGAGGCGCTGCCCTTTGCGATGAGCGGCGGGCTTGGCGATGTCGCCGGCAGTCTGCCCAAGGCGCTGGTTGAGAACGGCATTAACTGCGCCGTCGTGATGCCCCTGTACGGCGATATCCGCCAGGAACTGCGGGACAAGATGACCTACCTGACCAATTTCAGCGTTCCGGTAGGCTGGCGCAACCAGTACTGCGGCGTTTTCTCCGCGGTGGTGGACGGCGTCACCTATTATCTGCTGGACAATGAGTATTACTTCAAGCGCAAGGGTCTGTACGGCTTTTACGATGACGGCGAGCGGTTCGCCTTCTTCTCCCGTGCGATTCTTGAGATGCTCCAGCACATCGACTTTGCGCCGGACATCATCCACACCAACGACTGGCAGACCGCGCTGGTCTGCGTCTACCTGAACCTATACTACCGGCATCTGGAGAAGTTCTCCCGTATCAAGACCGCCTTTACGATCCATAACATCCAGTATCAGGGCAAATACGGTCTGGATCTGCTGGAGGACCTGCTCTCGATCGGACCGGAGAACGCGCATCTGGTCGAGTATGACGGCTGCGTCAACTACATGAAGGGCGCGATCGAGTGTGCCGATAAGGTGACCACCGTCTCCCCCACCTACGCCTATGAGATCATGGATCCCTGGTTCTCCCACGGGCTGGACGGACTGCTGCGGGAAAAGGCCTATAAGACCTGCGGCATCCTCAACGGCATCGACACCGTCGTATACAACCCGGCCACCGATCCGCTGATTGCCCATCACTTTGATCGCAACAGCTTCCAGACCGAAAAACCCCTGTGCAAGCAGGATCTGCGGGAGATTTTCCATCTCGAGCAGAACGATCAGCCGATCATCGGCATGGTGACCCGTCTGGTCAGCCACAAGGGTCTGGATCTGGTGCGGCATGTCGCCGAGTACATCGTTCTCTCCGGCATCCAGTTCGTCATCGTCGGCAACGGCGACTATATGTATGAGAGCTTCTTCAACGAACTCGCTGCGAAGTATCCCGGCCGTGTCGGGGTCTATATCGGGTTCAATCCGGAACTGGCCCACAAGGTCTACGCCGGCGCGGATATGTTCCTAATGCCCTCGAAATCCGAGCCTTGCGGCCTCGCCCAGATGGTCGCGCTGCGGTACGGCACCATCCCCATCGTGCGTGAAACCGGCGGTCTGAAGGATTCGATCAGCGATTCCGGCGACGGCCTGGGCAACGGTTTTGTCTTCTCCAGCTACAACGCCCATGATATGCTGGACTCCTGCCTGCGCGCGAAGGCGGGCTACGACTTCCCGCAGGGCTGGCAGACGCTGGTGCGCCGTGCAATGGACTGCGACTTCAGCTGGAAGAGCAGCGCCAATTCCTATATCGGGCTTTACAACGAGATGGTAAATCTCTGGTAATCCCTCAAAACTGAATTTCAAACAAAAGAGCCCCCGCGATGAGGTTTCATCATCGCGGGGGTTCTTTTGGGCTGGAAATAAAAAAATCCCACGCGCCAGCGATTGCCGGCGCGCGGGAACTGTTCTTCTCTGTGGACAGGCCACCATCCGCAGAGGGGAACCCAATGAAATTTTGGTGCGGCCTTACAGGTTCGACAGGATATACATCGCCACAAAGAGGACCGAGAGGATGTACATCAGCAGCGGAACCTCTTTCGCTTTGCCGCGGAAGAGCTTGATGACAACCCAGCTGATAAAGCCAAAGCCGATGCCATCGGTGATCGAGTAGGCGAAGGGCATCATCGCGATGGTCAAGAAGCAGGGCATCGCAACCTCAAAATCGCTCCAATCGATCCGGGCGGCAGCCTTGAGCATCAGGATACCGACGATAATCAGCGCCGGTGCGGTCGCTGCGCTCGGGATAATTCCGGCAACCGGGGCGAGCACACAGGAGGCCAGGAAGCAAAGGCTGACCACCATGCTGGACAGACCGGTCCGCGCGCCCTCGCTGATACCGGTAGAGGACTCGACAAAAGTAGTGACGGTGGAGGTACCCATGCAGGCGCCCACGCAGGTCGCCAGCGCGTCGGCCATCAGCGCACGGTCGCCGCGGGGCAGCTCGCCGTTCTCATCCAGCATCCCAGCATTGCCGGCGGTGCCAATCAGGGTGCCGACGGTATCGAACATATCGCAGATCGAGAAGGTGATAATGGCGGTGATCAGCGGCAGGACGCCCATGCTGAGCAGGCCGGCAAAGTCCATTTTCATAAAGGTTGCACCCAGCGAAAAGCTGCTCAGGGTGATCTCCTCGGGCATGACGGTCAGACCCATCGGGATACCGATCACGGTGGTGATCAGAATACCAATCAGCATCGCCGCTTTCACACCGCAAGCCATTAAAATACCGGTGACCAGCAACCCAATGAGGGCCAACAGCGGCGCACCGGAGGTGATATTTCCAAGATCCAGCAGGTTGTCGCTCGCCACGACAATACCGGCATTCAGCAGACCGACCAGAGCGATGAACAGACCGATACCGGCGCTGATGGCGCTCTTGAGGGGCGCAGGGATCGCATTGATAACCTGCTTACGCAACGGAGAGACGGTGATTGCAAGGAAGAGCAGGCCGGAGATAAAGACGATGGCCAGCGCCTGCTGCCAGCTGTAGCCCATGCCAAAGCAGACAGTAAAGGTAAAGAAGGCATTGAGCCCCATGCCGGGCGCCTGCGCGAACGGAACATTTGCCAAAAGCGCAGTCAGAGCGGTACCGATCGCCGCGGAGATACAGGTTGCCAGCATCACAGCGTTAAAATCCATTCCCGCCTGTGAAAGAAAATTCGGGTTGACAAAGATGATGTAGGCCATCGCAAAGAAGGTGGTAAACCCGCCCGCGACCTCTTTGCCGATGGTGGTGCCGTTTTCCCTCAGCTTAAAGATCTTCTCCATGAAACATGTCCCTCCGTTGATTGCGGCGCAGCGCGCCATCTATTTTAGGAAAACCGGATCCGGCGACCCCGTTCTCCTGCGGAACAAAGTAAGGGGTGGTTTGAACCACACACCGTATTTGAGAAGGCGATCAAAAGAAAAAGGCGGCCCAAAACGGCCGCCAGAGCTTCGAAAACGGAACACAAAACCAAGGGTCCCGCCTTTTTGCGGGCCCTGTCCTGTTTTCCGATAGTCGCGCCATTTACGGCGGCGCGGTAGAAACTCTGGAACCATATCATCCACATTATATCGGTGCTATTTTGTTGTCGGGAAGGCTGTGTTTCCTTCCACCACCATTGTATGTCTTTTTTGCCCCGTTGCACAAGTCGCATTTTTTCACAAACTTTTCAAAAAAGCGCACGGCTTCTTTAGCAAGTTAGAACATGAACGTTTCGTTTGGCACTTTGCAAAAAATTTGTTTTTCCGGCTCGTTTGCCGTAGAATAAAGGCAAATAGAACGGATACCAGGGGAGGAATTTCATGCGGGATGCAGCGAAGTTTGAGGCGCTTTGCCGCGCGTCGCACCCGTCGGACGGCGGCATCGGTACGCTGAGAGAAAAGACGCTCCATCGGGTACTGAAAAACTGGATCGAACCCCGTACCTGCTGTCGTGAACAGCCGTTTTCCGGTTTTGTTGTCGACATTCTTAACGAGGATGGCGTCACCGAAATTCAGACCCGCGGATTCTTCGCCCTTCGCCGCAAGCTGGAGATATTACTCAGCCAAACCCCGGTACGGGTCATCTTTCCGCTGCCCGCGCGGCGGTGGGTTCGCTGGGCCGACCCCGAAACCGGAGAACTCTCTCCTCGCCGGCTCTCTCCCCGCCGCGGCGACTTTTTTGATGCCTTTTATGAGCTGATGCATGTCGCGCCGCTGCTGGGCCATCCCCAGCTGACGGTGGAACTGTTGTTAATCGACGCCGAGGAGCTGCGGCTGTGCAACGGCTGGGGCAAGGGCGGCAAACGGGGCGCCACCCGAATTGAGCTGCTCCCCCTCGCGCTGGCCGGTCAATGCGAGCTGCACGCCCCACAGGACTATGCCGCGCTGTTGCCCCCCGGACTGCCGGATTCTTTTACCTGCGCCGCGCTGCGGGCCGCGACAAGGCGAAGCGAAACCCTCTGCCGCCGGGCGCTCTATACGCTGGAGAGGGCCGGTGCGGTTGAACGGGTGGGAAAACAGGGGCGCGCGTTGCTTTACGCCCGTACTGCGCCTTGCGCCGGGACGGCCGGATGTGGTAGCATAACAGAAGAAACGGCCGGGGCCAGTCAGGCTTTGGCCGATGGGGAGGAATTGGATTGAAAGAGCTCACCGCAAGCCAGATTACCGCCGCCGTGCGGGAACTGTGTGTCGAGGCGAACTACCGGTTGCCGCAGGACGTGACCGATTGCCTGCGCCGCTGCCGTCAACAGGAGGATTGGCCGGTCGCGAAGGAGATTCTGGGCAACATCCTTGACAATGTCGCCGTTGCCGCCGAGGGGGATTATCCGCTGTGTCAGGACACCGGGCTGGCCTGCGTCTTTGTTCGGCTCGGGCAGGAGGTTCATATCAGCGGAGATTTTGCAGCCGCGGTGGACGAAGGGGTAAGGCAGGGATATCGGGACGGTTATCTGCGGGCCAGCGCGGTAGCCGATCCGCTGCGCCGGGTCAATACCGGCGACAACACCCCCGCACTACTGACCGTTGATCTGGTGCCGGGAGACGCCTGCGAAATCACCGTCGCGCCCAAGGGATTTGGCAGCGAAAACATGGGCGCGCTGCGGATGCTGCGCCCCAGCGACGGGGTGACAGGGGTCAAAAATTTTGTGCTCGAAACGGTCAAAAACGCCGGTCCAAATCCCTGCCCGCCCATCGTGGTCGGCGTCGGGGTTGGCGGCAGCTTTGACAAGGTCGCGCTCTGTGCCAAACGGGCGCTACTGCGCCCGCTGAATCAGCCCCATCCCGATCCCTTCTGGGCGGCGATGGAGCAGGAGCTGCTGGAAGAAATCAATGCTTTGGGCATCGGACCGCAAGGGTTTGGTGGACGCACCACCGCGCTGGCGGTGGCCATTGAAACTATGCCCACCCACATCACCGCCCTGCCGGTGGCGGTCAACATCAACTGTCATGTCACCCGCCACGCCCGGCGGGTGCTGTAAAGCGGAAAGGAGCGATTGAGATGATTGAGGTCACAACTCCGTTTACCGCCGCACAGGCCGACCATCTGCGCGCTGGCCAAAGCATTCTCTTTACCGGCACCCTCTATACGGCCCGGGACGCTGCCCACGCGCGTCTATGCCAGGCGCTGGCCGAGGGAAAGCCGCTGCCCTTTGATCTGACCGATGCGGTGATCTATTATGTCGGCCCCACCCCGCCCCGGCCCGGCCGGGTTATCGGCAGCGCCGGCCCCACCACCAGTTACCGGATGGACGCCTATGCCCCAACCCTGCTTGACCAGGGCCTGCGCGGAATGGTCGGCAAGGGGCTGCGGAGCAGCGCGGTGATCGAGTCGATGCGGCGCAACCATGCGGTCTACTTCGGTGCGGTCGGCGGTACCGGCGCGCTGATCGGCCGAGCAATCCGCTCCGCCGAGGTCATCGCCTATGAGGATCTCGGAACAGAGGCAATCCGCCGTTTGACCGTGGAGCGGCTACCGCTCACCGTCGTCATCGACACGCTGGGCAACAACCTATATGAAACCGGTCCGAGAGATTATCTCGCACAGCAAAATCAGGCCAAATAAAAGAGGGCACATCCCTTGTTTTATCGGGATGTGCCCTTTGTTTTGCCAGTCACTCATGCAGCTCGAGCGGCAATCCATCCGGATCCCGGAAAAAGGTAAACGGACGGTTGGAAAATTCGTCAATCCGGATCGGCTCGGTCTCAATGCCCAGCGCGTTTAGCTCGGCCGCTGTCTCGACCACACTCTGTACCCGAAATGCAAGATGCCGCAGTCCCAGCGCCTCGGGCCGGGTGGGACGCTCGGGCGCACCAGGGGCGCTGAAAATCTCCAGTTCAAGGTCGCCGACCACAAGGTCCAGCTTCCAGTCCTGTTTTTCCGGCCGCCAGTTTTCCCGTATTACCCGAAACCCAAGCAAATCCACATAGAAATGCCGGCTGCGCTGATAGTCCTTTACCAAAATCGCGACATGATGAATCGCATTGAGCAATTCATTCCCCTCCCCTGCCCGCCGCGGCGGGTCCGTTTTTATTGCTCTTAGTATACCACAAGAACAGCCGCTCGGCATCCCCTGATTTTCCCAGTACAGAAAGTCTGATGCTGAAACTTTTTTTGTCTTTGGTTTTGTGTTACAATAAAAGAAACGCTGCCCGCCGGCGGGTGGCCGTTGGAGGGTGCCAATATGTATCATCACTCCGAAAATCAACTGACTGTATACGACTATATCTCCCCATTCCGGGAGGAACTCAACCCCGACAACCGCTGGGTCCGGCTTGCTTCCCTGTTGGACTGGGACGCGCTGGAACAGGCCTACGCCGCCCATTTTTCACCCGGCGGCAAACAGGCGATCGGGGTGCGCTGTGCCTTTGGCAGTCTGGTAATCCGCCGTGCGCTTGGCATCTCCGATCGGCAGACGGTGGAATTGATCCGGGAGAGTCCCTATCTGCAATTTTTTATCGGCCTGCCCGCCTTCACCGATCAGATCCCATTCTCTTACCGCAGCATGGCCGCATTTCGCGCCCGGATCCCCGAGCGGCAGGTCAATCGCGCCGTCCGTTTGTTAAAGACAAAACAACGATAGAAAAGAAAAACAGCCGCCCGGGAATGGCGGCTGTCTTTCTTTTATAGAGGGTGGGAAAGTTACAATAGAATTGTGATAGATCACAATTATTATGATAATCAAAAGCCGATAAAAGTCAAGCGTTCTGCCGCATCAGCTTTGTTTTTCGCGCTTTACTTTTCAAATTTTATTTAATATAATTAAATAAATCCATTTTTCACTTTATATTATAAACTTAAATCTATTCTTTTTTCTGCTTCTCTTTTATTTGATAAAATTTCCGAAAGGAGGCTCCAGAATGGACGCGACTGACAAACAGATTCTCGCCTTACTTGAGCGAAATGCGCGGATGAGCGTCAAGGAAATTGCCGCGAGTATCTCCCTCACCCCACCGGCTGTCTCACAGCGGATCCGCCGGCTGGAGCAGGAGGGCATTATCGAGGGATATACCACCGTCATCAATCTTGCAGGGATCGGGCGCAGCATCCGGGCGCTGATCAGCCTGTCGGTACCGCCGGCAAGCCGAGAGGAATTTTTACAGCTGGCACAGCAGCAGAAGGCGGTGCTGCAATGCCACCACGTCACCGGAGAATACAGCTATATCCTGAGTGTCGCCACCCACGATATGGAATCCCTCGAGCGTCTGATCAACCGGTTCCAGAAGATCGGCCAAACCAGCACCCAGATCATCCTCTCGAGCACCGATACCCGGGTAGAGCTGCTTTAGAATTCAATTCACAGCGGCTTGCCGACACCGGCGGAAGGCAGTATTTGCGGTTATTTTGTCAGGGCTGCAAAAGAAGCCGCTTGTTACACAAATAAAGAGCACGCCAGACAATCGTCCGGCGTGCTCTTTATCATTATCTTAATTTGTTCTCACCTAGTGCGTCCCGAATTCAGGCCGCCTCGGAGGATGTCTCAGCCTGAGCCGCGGCAATGGAATCCGCCTGCTCCTGCAGCTGAGCCTGGTTGTCAGCTTCCTCAATGACCGCAGGCGCCTGTGCCGCCGAGCTGGAAGCGCTGTTCGCCGGCTTGGTATCGCTGGTGGTGATGGCGGTCAGATAGTAGCCATCCCCCTGTCGGGTGAAGATATAGTCATAGTAAAAGGCAGGATCCCCCTGTTCGGTAGAGAGGGTGCCGTCCAGCGAGAATCCGGTGGGCGGCGCAACATAGCCGACCGTGACCCGTTTTTCTTTTACAGAAGTCTTGATCCTGACCACCTTCGGCGTATAGGCGCTGGTGGTACCGGTGATCGGGATAATATAGCCGCTGCGCTCCTCGTCATAGACGAACTGCATCCCGTCCGCCTCAAAACTGTGGTGCTCCAGCGTATAATCCGGTCCAAAAAGCAGCGCGCCGTTTTTGTCCACGTCTACCGCCGGCATGATCAGAGCACCCGACTCATCCCGTTCGTACTTGGTCTCATCGGCGATGTCCTCGTTATAGATCGCCTCCCAGATCGCGGCCTGCAGCAACAGGTTCTGGTCCGCGGTCTCAAGACTGTCAAACGGCACCGGGTCGAGCATGACCAACGGGGCGAGCAGCTTTTCGTACTGCGCCCGCTCCTCGCTGTCGTCAAACAGGCTGCCGATCACCCTGCCAACCGAGGCAACCACGCTCGCCGCACCGAAAACGATCAACAGGCAGAGCACTCCGCCCAGCAGCTGACGGCGCCGGCGCCGGCGCATGCGTTCTTTCTCTTCTTTTGTCTGCCGTTTATAAGCCATCTGGCAACATCATCCTTTCAGGCCGGGGCACATTTTCGCGATTTCAGCGAATCTGTCCGCTGCCCCGGATCAGGTACTTATAGGTTGTGATCTCCTCGAGCCCCATCGGACCGCGTGCGCCGATCTTCTGGGTCGAGATTCCCATCTCGCAGCCCAGGCCAAACTCGCCGCCATCGGTAAACCGGGTCGAGGCATTGACATAGACCGCAGCGGAATCCACCTCGCGGCAAAAGCGCGCGGCGGCCTCCTCGTTTTGGGTCACAATCGCGTCGGAATGGTGGGTGGAATGGGCCGCAATATGAGCTAATGCCTCATCGAGATCCCGTACCACCTTTATCCCCAGTATATAATCCAAAAATTCTGTGTCAAAATCGTGTGCATCCGCCGCTTTTCCTGAAATTATTTTTGCAGCACCGGGGTCCAGTCGCAGCTCGACCCCCGCCTCTTCCAGTTTTTGGGCGGCCAGCGGCAGGAACACCGGCGCAATCGCCTGATGCACCAGGCAGTCTTCCGCCGCATTGCAGACGCTGGGGCGGCTAGTCTTGGCATTGAAGAGGATTTTTACCGCCATCTCGGGATCGGCGCTCTCGTCAACATAGATGTGGCAGATGCCGGTTCCGGTCTCGATGCAGGGCACCGTGGCATTTTCCACACAGGCGCGGATCAGCCCGGCCCCACCGCGGGGAATCAACAGGTCTATTTTGCCCTCTGCGGTCATCAGCTCGGTTGCGCTGGCGCGGCTGGTATCCTCAACCAGACAGATCAGGTCCGGGTCAAAGCCCGCCTGCTCCACTCCACGGCGCAGCGCCGCGACAATCGCCCCATTGCTGACGATCGCCTCCTTACCGCCCCGCAGTACACAGGCGCTGCCCGCCTTTAGGCAGAGAGCGGCCGCGTCGGCTGTCACATTTGGACGGGACTCGTAGATGATCGCGATCACCCCCAGCGGCACCGAGACCTTCTCGATCTCAAGTCCATTGGGACGGGTAATTTTTTTCAGGCACCGGCCCACCGGGTCGGGCAGCAGCGCGACCTGCTCAAGTCCCGCAGCCATCCCCTCAATCCGATCTTCGGTCAGCCGCAGCCGGTCAAGCATAACCTCGCCGATCCGTCCGCGCGCTGCCTCCAGATCCTGTTCATTCGCTCGCAGAATCTCCGCCTGCTCGGCCCGCAGCCGATCCGCCATCGACCGCAGCAACCGGTTCTTGTCTTCACCCGAGGCAAAGGCGACCGACCGCTTCGCTGCGTTGGCCTTTTCCAGAAGCTGCTGTGTCGTCACTCGCTTTTGCCCCCTTCAAACCGCGTGCCCACCGGCTTGCCCTCCATCAGATCATAGAGCAGCTCGGGCCGCTTGCCATTCATAATCACCATCGGGATCCCCGCCCGGTTTGCGACAAGGCCCGCCCGCAGCTTGGTCTCCATTCCACCAGTACCAAGTTTGGAGCCCGCACCGCCGGCCAGCGCAAAGATCTCGGGGGTAATCTGCTCCACCCGCGGGATCAGTTTGGCGTCGGGATTCTGCCGCGGATCGCTGTCAAACAATCCGTCGATATCCGAGAGGATAATCAGCAGATCCGCTTTGGCCAGGGTCGCAACGATTGCCGAGAGGGTATCGTTTTCTCCAATTCCCAGCTCCTCGGTCGCAACGGTATCATTTTCGTTGACAATCGGCAGTACCCGATAATCCATCAGTCGCTGCAGGGTATTCTCAATATTGTTGCGGCAACGCTCGTTCTCGATCTCATAGCTGGTCAGCAGCATCTGTGCGACCACATGGTGATACTGTTCAAACTCCTTGTCGTAGACGTACATCAGTTCGCACTGACCCACCGCAGAGGCGGCCTGCTTGCCCGGTACATCGGTAGGGCGCTGGGGCAGAGAAAGCTTGCCCACGCCCATACCGATCGCGCCGGAAGAGACCATAATGACCTCCACCCCGCTGTTCTTGATATCCGCAATCACCCGGCACAATCTCTCAATCAGACGAATGTTCAGCTGACCGGTGGCGTGTGCCAGCGTTGAGGTTCCCACCTTGATGACGATCCGCATCTGTGCCCTCCCTGTCCCGTTGTCCGGGGATAAAAATTCCGCATTATTTCTTACAGTCCATAAGTGTTTTTATTGTACCATAATCAGCCGCTAAAAGCAAAACTGCTTTATCAACCCATCAAAAGGTGGTATGATAAAAAACAGAGAGGAGTGTTTTAGATGCAGCCCTACTTTCACCGTGTGCAGTATTATGAGACCGACAAGATGGGAATCGTTCACCACTCGAACTATATCCGCTGGATGGAGGAGGCGCGTGTGGATTTCCTCGCCCAGATCGGCTGGAACTTTGAAAAGCTGGAAGCGCAGGGGGTTGCCTCTCCCGTTCTCGCGGTGCGGTGCAGCTACAAACGGCCGGCCCGATTTCCCGAACAGATTCGCATTGCAGTTGTGCTAAAAGACTACCACGGTGTGCGGGTGACCATCGGCTATCGGATGGAGAACGCCGACGGTATGCTGGTCTGCGAGGGTGAAACCGACCATTGCTTTGTCGATGGAGCGGGTCAACCGGTCCGTTTGCGGCGAGAGCTGCCGGATTTTGACGCTGCATTGCGTGCGCTGCTTGCCTCTGACTGACTACATTCGGAAGGGGAACAGTTTTTCATAGCATTAAAGCAAACGGCGCACCGTTTTTAGGAAAAACGGTGCGCCGTTTATTGTTTTTCAGAACAGGCCGGTGATCCTGCCATCCTCGTCCAGATCAATCTGTTCCGCAGCCGGCCGTTTGGGCAAGCCAGGCATCGTCATGATATTGCCGCAGATCGCGACGACAAAGCCTGCGCCGGCAGACAGGCGCAGCTGACGGACATTGACGGTAAATCCTTCCGGCGCCGCGAGCAGCTTGGCGTTATCGCTGAAAGAGTACTGGGTCTTTGCAATACAGACCGGGAAGCTGCCGCAGCCCATCTTCTCGAACTCGGCCAGCGACCGGGTCGCCTCAGCTGAGAAGGTGACCGCCGATGCGCGGTAAATCTTCTTGCAAACTGCCTCGATCTTCTCCCTGAGCGGCAGCGCATCGGAATAGGTGAACTGCAACTCGGGCGGGCAGCTCTGCGCGTCGAGAATCCGCAGCAGCTCTGTTGCCAATGCCTCGCCGCCGGCGCCGCCTTTTGCAAAGACCTCGCTGAGGGCACAGGGCACCCCCATCTTGGCGCAAAGTGCTTCAACCTCGGCCCGCTCCTCTGCCGTATCCGTCGGGAAGGCATTGATCGCGACCACCACCGGCAGGCCGAACGCCTGCATATTCTGGATATGCCGCTCGAGGTTCGGCAGACCGGCGCGCACCAGCGCGGGATTGGGGGTATTCAGCTCCTCCTTCGGGCAACCGCCGTGGTGTTTGAGTGCCCGCAGCGTCGCAACCACCACCGCCGCAGAGGGCCGGATACCGGCAGCACGGCACTTGATATCGAGAAACTTCTCCGCGCCCAGATCGGCGCCGAAACCCGCCTCGGTAACGACATAATCAGCCAGTTTACAGGACAGCCGGGTTGCCGCCACGCTGTTGCAGCCGTGGGCGATGTTCGCAAACGGGCCGCCGTGGATAATGGCGGGGGTGTGTTCGAGGGTCTGTACCAGATTGGGGTCGAAGGCGTCCTTGAGCAGCGCGGCCATTGCTCCGGCAGCGCCCAGCTGCCCGGCGGTAACCGGTTCGCCCGCATAGGTTGTGCCCACGACGATTCTGGACAGCCGTGCCTTGAGATCGGCGAGGTCGGAGGCCAGGCAGAAGATCGCCATCACCTCGCTGGCAACGGTGATGTCAAAGCCATCCTCCCGCGGGGTGCCATTCGTTTTTCCGCCAAGTCCATCAACCAAAAAGCGCAGCTGCCGGTCGTTCATGTCGACACAGCGGCGCCAGGTAACCCGGCGCGGATCGATACCCAGCGCGTTGCCCTGGTAGATATGGTTGTCGATCATTGCGGCCAGCAGATTGTTCGCCGCTCCGATCGCGTGCAGATCGCCGGTAAAATGCAGGTTGATGTCCTCCATCGGCACCACCTGTGCCCAGCCGCCGCCGGCCGCGCCGCCCTTGACCCCAAAGACCGGGCCAAGGCTAGGCTCCCGCAGGCAGAGCATCACCTTACGGCCCAGCCGGTGCAGCGCATCTGCAAGGCCCACGCTGGTCGTGGTTTTTCCCTCACCTGCCGGGGTCGGGCTGATTGCGGTGACCAAAATCACCTTGCCGTCCGGCTTATCGGCGCTGCGGGCGATCAGGCGGTGATCGATCTTCGCTTTATATCTGCCATAGGGGCTGTAATCCTCCTGGGTGAGGCCCAAGCCTTCCGCAATCTGTGCAATAGGGGTTAATTCTGTGCCCTGTGCAATCTCAATATCCGTCATCGTCCTGCCTCCTGTTCCCTGCCGGGTCAAAGCTCCGGCGCTTATGCCTGTACAGGCGCTTCCTCCTTGCAGACATCCACCCAGACGCCACCGGTATATTCCTCAAACCGGTCGACCTCAACCCGCACCGCGCTGTCCCGGGTTCCTGCGGCCGGATAAACGACCTGATACTTTTTCAACGACTTGTCGAGATAGACCGGCACTCCCTCAGGCAATGCAAAAGGACACACACCGCCCACCGGATGACCGGTGACCTCGAGGGTCTCCTCAAAGCTCAGCATGCTCGCCTTGCAGTGAAACTGCTCTTTGAACTTATGATTGTCAATGCGCCCGGTGCCACAGACGACCAATACGATGGGGGTGCCATCTTTCAGCCGGAAAGCAAGGCTCTTTGCAATCATTCCCTCTTCGACCCCAAGCACCGCAGCTGCCTTTGCCACCGTGCTGGTATCCTCTCCGGTAAAGACCGCCTCGAGGTCAAACCCTTTTTGTTTGAAAAATTCGGTTACGCGGTTTTCCATCTTTATCTCATCCTTCCCTCAGCCCGGACTGACCCGGAACACTTTTGATTCCAAATCTATACAAAATTTTAACAAATCCAGGATATAATTACAAGCGGTTCCGTTTATGCCCTGCGGCATCGGGCAGCTTTGCCCATTTTGCGGGTCATCCTGGTACTTTTGTTGACAAACGGTTCACCAGGCGGTTAAAATAAAATC
This sequence comes from uncultured Pygmaiobacter sp., assembly GCA_944386485.1. Classification (GTDB taxonomy): domain Bacteria; phylum Bacillota; class Clostridia; order Oscillospirales; family Ruminococcaceae; genus Pygmaiobacter. Next base: position 69,759 of record CALXBG010000079.1, read on the forward strand.
AGAAATTTCACAAAAGGCCGTCTTGTAACGCGCCTGATCGCAAAGGAGGCCCCCTCATGTCAATCCAGATTCTCGGTGATAGCTGCTGCGATCTGACCCCTGCGCTCAAAACCCTGCTCGGGGTTCGACTGATTCCGTTGGAGCTGCGCCCCAATCAGGAGCTCTCTTTTGTAGATGATGAGACGCTGGACACCGATGCGCTGCTGCGCGCGATGAAGGCCTCAAAACAGGCAACCAGTACCGCCTGCCCCTCTCCCGAGGCCTATGCGGCTGCAATGCGGGAGTGCGAGGCCTGCGTGGTGGTGACTCTCTCCGCCAAGCTTTCCGGCAGCTACAACGCCGCGTTTATGGGACGCAATCTCGTTCTGGAGGAAGAGCCGGATAAACAAATTTTTGTTCTGGATTCCGAGAGCGCCGCCGCCGGTCAGACCCGCTTGCTGCTGTTGCTCTATGATCTGATTCAAGAAGGGCTTCCCTTTGATCAGGTCGTCGCCCGCGCCTGCGCGTTCCGGGACAAGATGAGAACGCTTTTCGTGCTCGAAGATCTGTCTAATCTGATCAAAAACGGGCGAATCAGCAAAGCTGCCGGGGTGATCGGGAGTATGCTGAGTCTGCGGCCGATCATGTGCGATAACGGGCAGGGTGAGATCGCCTGTCTGGAAAAGGTTCGCGGCACCGCCAACGCCATGGCTCGTTTGGTCATTCGGGTTGCCGAGTTGACCCGGGATGCAGCCGCCCGCAGCGTTCGGTTGGTGATGAGCCAATGCAACTGTACCGACCGCGCACTCTCCCTCAAAAAGTCGCTGCTCGAAGCTTGTCCCGCACTAGAGGACGTATTGATCGTCCCAGCCGCCGGCGTGACGACCGTCTACGCAAATGATGGGGGAATTGTTCTGGCGTTTTGAAAAAAGTCCGAACTCATCGTTTGCGGGATGGAACTGATGCCGCTTTATGTTATATTTTCAAAAAAAGGAAGACCGGTTTTTGAGCCGGTCTTCCTTTTCCTTTATCCATACATCTGCTGATGTGCATAACCTTCGCCGAACATTGCATCATACTGCAGCAGCGTTTGGTCCTGCCACAGCTGCCGCCATTCCTCCGGCGCATCGTCGATGGAGCCCGAAAAGCTGCCGTCCGGTCCGATTACCTGCCCGAGATTGACACCGGTCATCGTCTGCCGGCTCTCGGCAAGGAAGGAAAACCAACCCGGCCGGATCAGGTCATAGGCCTCGGTCGTTGCAGCGAGCAGCTGATAAGGCGGCATTCCATTGATCTGCTGCCCGTCCATCTCCTCAAAGTTCGCCCACATCAGATAGGGTACCTTGTGGGTGGCGACCAACTTTTCTTCTCCGCTCAGCGATTCAAAGCAATCCAGCTGGTCGAGCAATTCCTCACCCTTGCGATCTCCAATCGCCGTCTGGTGATCTCCAAAAAAGAGAAGCACCACGTCCCGATCGCTCTGTGCGAAATAGTCACAGAGGTACCCGATCATCTGATCGGCATCTCGCAGTCCGGTGGCCACGCTGGAAAGACTTTTGACAAAATATTCATCCACTCCGTCCAGAGAGACCCCGACCGCATAGTCCGGGTCATACTCGTCAGGGTCGTTGGGAATATGGTTCTGCATCGTGACGGTGTGCAGAAAAACATTGGAACCGTCGGCACTTGCCTCTTCATACAGCTCGATCAGTTTTTCAGCCGTCGCAAGATCGTCGATATAGGCCCCGTGCTGTGTGGGGTTCTCAAAGTCCTCCTCAGAATAGAACTCGTCAAATCCCATCGCGGCATAGGCCTCGTCCCGGTTGTAGATCGTCGGATCATAGGGATGCAGCGCAATCGTCTTGTAGCCGTTTTCCAACAAAAAGCGAGGGTAGCAAGGGAACTCCCCCTCAACATAAGACACATAGGAGATGCTGCCGGTCGGCAGCAGGCTGGTGGAAAAGCCGGTCAATGCACCAAATTCCATCCCCTCGGTGCCGCCGGAATACTTGTCGGAATAGTAGTATCCGGAAATTCCCTTTGCTGCATACCGGTCATAGTTTTCGGTCAGGTTGGTATCATATACCGCTCCCTCGACATTATCCAGCCGGTAATAGCTCTCAAGCATGACAACAATGATATCGGGCCGGCGCTGCTGCGCGTGATCCTGCTCCGGAATTCTCTCCGCCGCAGCCTGCACCGTCTCCTCGCTGTAATTCGCCGGCTTTTTGGGAGAAACTGCACCGGTGTACATCAAAAAGCTGGTTGCAAAACTGCCGTTCTCATAGCTCTTTGAAGGCTGGAAAGCGGTGGTGTCCACGCCGATCTTCTGCTGCACCGTTCCGTTCCAGAGTACCAACGTCAGATAGAGCCCACAGAAGAGCGCCGAACCCGCTGCCCCGGCCAATCTTACCGGCAATCGCATCGGTACCAGAAAACGCAGGCGAATGGGAAAGAGCAGCAGAATACTCATTGACACGAAGACAAAAAAGCAACCCATCTGAAAGGTAGGCGGAATCGACAGCTCGGTCGCAACCTTAGCCGCGTCGCCGGTGATGACGACATCCATCGGCAAAACCGGATCGCCGCGGTAGGTCAGTTTATAAAAATTGACATAAGAGCTCAAAAACAGGACTCCGCCCGTCACCGCAGCCCCCACCCACGGGCGTGCCGTGAGCAGGCTAAAAAACAGGGCCAAGCCTGAAATGAAAAGTGTTCCCAGCAGCAACCCCGGCAGATGGGAGGGCAGATAGAGCAGCGCCGCGCCTAGCTGTTGCAGCCGTACCCATTCGACAAAAAACTGACAGGTAAAAGGAAAAAGAGTTACCGACCAGATCGACAGTAGCCAAAACAACCGCCGCCGCTTTTCGGTTCTGAGCAACGTGACCAGTCCGGATCCCTCCCTTCCTCTTTAACTCAATCATCGGCCTCTTTCATTGTGCCACTATTAAAACGAGAATGGAAGTCAAATTCTTTCAAAATCCGCTTTTTTCTCAAATTTTTCCCAAATTGCCGATTTTATGAAAACGCCCGCCCCCCATGCGGTGCTTCGCATAGAGGGCGGGCGTTTTTATGGAACGGAACTCTGTCCGAGAGACAGGCTTAGTTTCATCCCAAAATCGGGATCTTAGCCCTTCGCGACGATTTCGCGGCGGAGCGCCTCGGTCAGCAGCGGCACGATCTGCAGCGCGTCACCGACGATGCCGTAATCCGCGACCTCAAAGATCGGGGCGGTCTCGTCCTTATTGATCGCAACGATCACATCGGAGTCCTCCATGCCGGCCAGGTGCTGAATCGCACCGGAAATGCCGCAGGCGATGTAGAGGTTCGGGCGGACGGTCTTGCCGGTCTGGCCGACCTGCATATCCTTCTCAGCCCAGCCGGCATCGACAGCAGCACGGCTGCAGCTGACGGTGCCGCCGAGGACATCTGCCAGCTCCTTGAGCATCTTGAAGTTCTCGCCGCTGCACATACCACGGCCGCCGGAAACCAGGATCTTGGCGTCCTGAATATCCATCTTCGCGGCAGCGGTCTTGACGACCTCGAGGATCTCGACATTCACATGCTCAGCCAGATCGGCGGGCACAAACTCCTCCACGGGGCAGGTGCGGCCCTCTTCGCGGGCGAGCTTCTTCATAACGCCGGGGCGAACGGTCGCCATTTGGGGACGGTGCTCCGGGCAGACGATGGTCGCCATGATGTTGCCGCCGAAAGCCGGACGGGTCATCTGGAGGTTGTGGGTCTCGGGGTCAACCGCAAGGCCGGTGCAGTCAGCAGTCAGGCCGGTGTGCACACGGGCGGAGATCCGGGGGCCGACGTCACGGCCGATCGCGGTCGCGCCGACGAGAACTGCCTCGGGCTTGTATTTCTTGATGGTCTCAGCCATGCAGTGTGCATAGGGCTCGGTCATGTAGGTCTCGAGCAGCTTGTCGTCAATCCGGATAACCCGGTCGGCGCCGTACTCGGCCAGCAGCTTGCACAGGTCGCCGACCTGGTAGCCCAGCAGCACGGCGGTAACCTCGGTCGAGAGGTCGGCAGCCAGCTCCTTGGCCTTGCCGATCAGCTCATAGGAGACATTGGTGATCTTCCCGTCGACCTGCTGAACGAAGACGAATACGCCCTTATAATCCTGAAGATTCATTTCAATGATCATTCCTTTCTCGGAATTTTGCCGGTTGCGCCTGCGGCCAAATTCTGCCGGGCGCAAGGGGTCTGAATTTGATTCAGACCAACTTTACCGCACACAGATTCCTGTCAGATGATGAATTTCTCTTTGAGCTTCTCGACAATGTAGTCGGCCGACTCCTGCGGATCCAGCTGGACCTTGGTGCCGGCGGCCTTGAGCGCCTTGGTGAAGGACTTGAAGACCCTCGTCGGGCTGCCCTTGAGGCCGATGTTGTCATCGCTGACCGCCAGGTCGGGACGGGTGAAGACCTTGACGTCGCCGTTGCGGTAGGCGTCAAAGATTCCGCCGGGGGTCATGTAACGGGGCTCATTGAGCTCGGACAGGGCGGTGATCAGGCAGGGCATCTTCGCCTTGATGACATGATAGCGGTCCTCAAACTGACGCTTGACAACCACATACTCGCCCTCAACCTTGATGTCCTCGGCATAGCTGATGTTGGCCAGGCCCAGGTGCTCAGCGATCTGGGGGCCAACCTGCGCGGTATCGCCGTCGATCGCCTGCCGGCCGGTGATGATCAGGTCGTAGGGCAGCTTCTCAATCGCGGAAGCAATGGTGCTGGAGGTCGCCCAGGTATCGGCGCCGCCGAAAGCGCGGTCGCTGATCAGGTAACCCTCGTCGGCGCCCATGGCCAGCGCCTCACGCAGAACGGCGTCGGCCTGCATGGGGCCCATCGAGACCACGGTGACATGCGCGCCGTTGGCGTCCTTAATCCGCAGCGCAGCCTCGAGGCCGGCCTTGTCGTCCGGGTTCATGATGCTGGGGATGCCGTCACGGATCAGGGTGCCGGTCTTGGGGTCGATCTTGACCTCATTGGTATCGGGAACTTGCTTGATGCAAACTACGATGTTCATGGTGTTGACTCTCCTTCCCTCTCGTTACA
>CALXBG010000080.1 GCA_944386485.1 uncultured Pygmaiobacter sp.
TACCGGATCTGTGACCGGGTCACCGTCATCCGTGACGGGCAGACCATCTCCAGCCGGCCGATCGCCGAGGTGCAGGAGAACACCCTCGTCGAGGAGATGGTCGGCCGCAAGGTGGAAAATCTCTATCCCAAGACCGAGGTCGAGATTGGCGACGAGGTCATGCGGGTGGAGCACCTCACCGTGCCGCACCCGACTATTCCCGGCAAGAACATCATCAATGACATCTCCTTCAATCTGCGCCGCGGCGAGATTCTCGGCATCGGCGGGCTGGTCGGCGCGGGCCGCAGCGAGGCGATCGACGCAATTTTCGGCCAGTACAACAAGGGCGTGAGCAAGGAAGTTTATATCAACGGCAAAAAGGTGGAGATCCACAAGCCGCAGGACGCGATCCGCGCCGGTATCGGCTTCTTGACCGAAGAACGCAAGCTCTCGGGTATGGTTGCCACCCTGACCATCCGGGAGAATGTCTCGCTGGCGAGTTTGCCCCAGCTGTCCGGAAAGATCTTTATGAACAAGAAGAAGGAGAAAGAGGAGATCCAGAAGATCTTCGATTCTCTGCGGATCAAGGCACCTTCGATGGAGACCCGGATGTACACCCTCTCCGGTGGTAACCAGCAGAAGGCGATTCTGGGCAAGTGGCTGCTCAACGATCCCGAGATTCTCTTTGTCGACGAGCCGACCAAGGGTATTGACGTGGGTACCAAGGCGGACTTCTACACCCTGATGAGTGGGATGGCCGCCCGCGGCGTCTCGATTATCATGGTCTCCTCTGACATGCCGGAGCTGATCTCGATGAGCGACCGGGTGCTGGTGCTCAGCGAGGGCCGGATCACCGCCGAGCTGAACAAGGATGAAATCAGCGAAACCGCCGTGATGAAGGCTGCGATTTCCTGACAAAAGGTACATTTCACACGGGAGGGAATAAAGATGGCGGAAAAGAAAATGCCCACATCGGGCCCGGGCTTTACCAAGCCCTGCAAGAAGATCGACGTGCACACCCATTTGGCCAAAGGAGCCAATGCGATGGGGATGTTTGATCCTGAGGCGCGTATCGAATTTGACAAGGTTCTCGGGATCGACAAATGCGTGATCCTGCCCTTTGCGGGCAGGATGCCGGGCGCGCCGATGGCGGACGCCAATGGCCTGCTCACCCCGGAGGACGCCTGTGAAGTTGCTGCGAAGTATCCCGATCACTTTGCTTGGTTCTGCAATATCTTCCCCGATGGGACCGATGCGACCTATCAACAGCTCAAAAAATACAAGGAGATGGGCGCATGCGGCGTCGGCGAGTTCGGCACGCTGCAGCGGTTTGATGATCCGACGATGGATCACCTGTTCAGCTGCTGTGAAGAGCTGGGCCTTCCGCTGTTGTTCCATATGAGCCCCAATGGAATCAACTACGGCGTCATCGATGAGGCGGGGCTGCCGCTGCTGGAAAAGGCGCTTGCCCGGCACCCGAAAATGGCCTTTATCGGCCATTCGCAGCCGTTCTGGTTTGAGATCTCGACCTATCCCGCGGACCTGACCCCCGAGGAGCGGAACGTCTATCCGAAGGGCAAGGTCACCCCGGGCCGGGTTCCCTACCTGCTGGAGAAGTATCCCAATCTCTATGCTGATCTGTCGGCGGACAGCGGCGGAAACGCGCTGATCCGGGATGAGGAGTATGCGCTTGAGTTTCTCGACAAATTCCAGGATAAGCTGATGTTCGGCACCGATATCTGCAATACCGAATTCATCTATCCGCTCAGTTCTTATCTGGATTCCTTGCTGCATCAGTTTAAGATCAGCGAGGAGGTTTATACCAAAGTCTGCCGCGCCAACGCCCAGAAACTGCTGGGTATCTGATCTCGGTCGGCCGCAGAGGACGGCGGACAGAGAGCAACGGCTGATCCGAAAAATCCTCCTTTGCACAAGGTTCCATCAAGGGCCCTTTGAAAAGGAGAATTTTTTCATAAAATAGTTACAAATTTCGATACTTGTATTAAAATGAGGAAAGAAAAGGAGGGGATGGGATGGAACCGTTTCTGAGCGATGATTTCCTGCTGCACAGCAAGACGGCCCGGCGGCTGTATCACAGCTGTGCAGCACAAATGCCGATCATCGACTACCATTGCCACATCGACCCCAAACAGATTTACGAGGATGAACGGTTTGAAAACCTGACCCAGGTCTGGCTTGCAGGGGATCATTATAAATGGCGGCTGATGCGCTCGAATGGCATAGACGAGCGGTATATCACCGGCGACGCGAGCGACTGGGAAAAGTTTGAGATGTTTGCTAAAACGCTGCCCAAGGCCATCGGCAATCCGATGGTCCATTGGTGCCACCTTGAACTGAAAAATTATTTTGGATATGAAGGGTTTCTGAACGGCGAGACCGCAAAGGAAGTCTGGGATTTTTGTGCCGAAAAATTGCAAAAGGACCCGGATCTGACTGCCCGCGGCCTGATCCGCCGCTCGAATGTCAGGATGATCGGCACCACCAACGACCCCGGAGAGACGCTGGAATGGCATGAGAAACTGGCCGCGGACGAGAGCTTTGAAACCAAGGTGCTGCCCACCTTCCGCCCGGATGCGGTACTCAACATCCATCGCCCGGATTTTGTCGCGCAGGTACATAAACTTGAGGCGGCGACCGGGGCGCGGCTGGATACGCTGGACAGCCTGCGTCGGGTACTGATCGAGCGGATCGACTACTTTGCCGCCCACGGCTGCCGTTCTGCCGACCACGGCCTGGATGAGGCGGTTTACCGCGAGGCGCCGGAGGAGGAGCTGCAGGCAATCTACCGCAAGGCGCTGGCCGGTGAAAAGGTGACCCGGGCGGAGCAGGAGGCTTATCGGACCTCGCTGCTGCTGCTGTGCGGCACCGAGTACGCCAAGCGGGACTGGGTCTGGCAGATTCACTACTCCTGCCTGCGGAATCCCAATAGCAGAATGTTTGCCAAGATCGGGCCGGACGGCGGGTTTGATTCCATCAACAACGCGGCCCCGGGCGCACCGGCGCTGTGCGCGCTGCTGGATGCACTCGACCGGGAGGAGAAACTGCCCAAGACGATCCTGTACAGCTTGAATCCCGCTGAAAACGAGATGCTGGATGCGCTGATCGGTGCGTTCCAGGGCTCCGAGGTGCCCGGCAAGATCCAGCACGGCAGCGCATGGTGGTTCAATGATACCAAGAGCGGTATGCGCGCGCAGCTGACCAGCCTTGCCAACCTGAGCATCCTGGGCAATTTTGTCGGTATGCTGACCGACTCCCGCAGCCTGCTCAGTTATGCGCGGCATGAGTATTTCCGCCGGATCCTCTGCGACTGGATCGGTGAGCTGGTGGAACAGGGCGAATACCCCTGCAACCTGCCGCAGCTCGAGGAGATTGTACGCGGGGTCTGCTACGAAAACGCAAAGCGCTATTTCAATCTGTAACTGTCGCGCCCCGAGAGGCGGCAGTATCCACGAGAAAGGGGAAAGAGAATGAAGCTTTCATTTCGCTGGTATGGCGAGGACGACCCGATCAGCCTGGAGTATATCCGGCAGATCCCGGGCATGGGGCATATCGTCGCCGCTGTATATGACGTAAAACCGGGCGAGGTCTGGCCGCGGGAGAGTCTTGCACGGCTCAAGCAGCAGTGTGAGGAGAATGGTCTGGTCTTTGACGTAGTCGAGTCGATCCCGGTGCATGAGGATATCAAGCTCGGCCGGGGAAACCTGGATCGGCTGCTGGAAAACTACTGCGAGAACATCCGCCGCTGCGCCGAGGTCGGGGTCAAATGCGTGACCTATAATTTCATGCCGGTCTTTGACTGGACCCGCACCCAGCTCGACCGCAAGGGTGTGGACGGGTCGACCAGCCTTGTGATGTACTGGGATCAGATGAAGGGCCTGGATCCGCTCAAGGACGATATCCACCTGCCCGGCTGGGACTCCAGCTATACCCAGGAAGAGGTTCGTGAACTGCTGACTGCCTACGGTGAGCTGGGCGAGGAGGGGCTGTGGCGCAACCTCGAGCGGTTCCTCAAAAAGGTCATCCCGGTGGCTGAGGAATGTGGCGTCGTGATGGCGATTCACCCCGATGATCCCCCTTATCCGATCTTCGGCCTGCCCCGAATCATCACCTGCGAGGAGAATCTTGACCGGATGCTCGCGCTGGTGGACAGCCCTGCCAACAGCCTGTGCCTGTGCACCGGTTCGCTGGGATGCGCGGCGAGCAACGACGTTGTTGCAATGGTTCGCAAGTATAGCTCAATGGGACGCATCGGCTTTATGCATATGCGGAATGTACAGATTTTGGCGGACGGCAGCTTTGAGGAGCGGGCGCACCTTTCCAGCTGCGGCAGTCTCGATATGTATGAGATCACCCGGGCGCTGGTCGAGACCGGCTTTGACGGCTATGTGCGCCCGGACCATGGCCGGATGATCTGGGGCGAGAGCGGCAAGCCCGGCTACGGCCTGTATGACCGCGCACTCGGCGCCGCTTATCTCAACGGTCTGTTCGAGGCCTGTGAAAAGTGCGCGAAATAACGGGAGGACAGAAGATGAAATTTGATCTTGTGACCTTTGGCGAGGCGATTCTCCGCTTTTCTCCGGCCGACGGCGACCGGCTGGTGCGTGCCGACCGGTTTGACTGTGTGCTCGGCGGCGCGGAACTGAATGTTGCGGCCGGTGCGGCCCAGCTGGGGATGAATACCGCCTACCTGACCAAGCTGCCGGACAACCGGATGGGGGAGTACGCAGCCAGCCGGATCAACAGCGCCGGTGTCTGCGGCGACCTGATTGCCTGGGATGGTGAAGATGACGCCCGGTTGGCGCTCTACTACATGGAGACGGGCGCTGCGCCGCGCAAGCCTGCGGTGGTCTATGACCGGCGTCATTCCAGCTTTACCAAGGCGGACGCCGCTGACTTTGCGCCCGCGGTGGAGGCCGGCGCGCGGCTGTTCCACACCTGCGGCATCAGTCTTGCGCTCTGCCAGCGGTCCCGCGCGGCGGCAAAACGGCTGGTCGAGGCGTATAAAGCGCAGGGGGCGCTGATCTCCTTCGACGTCAATTACCGCGCCAATCTGTGGGGCGAGGCGGAAGCCCGGGCCACCATCGAGGAACTGCTGCCGCTGGTGGATATCCTCTTTATCTCGGAGGAGAGCTGCCGGCGGATGTTCGCCAGAACCGGAGAGCTCGAGCAGATTCTGCGGGATTTCGCCGCCCAGTACGGACTCAAACTCGTTGCCACCACCCAGCGCAAGGTGCTCAGCCCGCAGCGGCACAGCTTTACCGCGCTGATCTATGACGCGGCAAGCGATGCGTTCTTTACCCAGCCGCCCTATGAGATCGATGTGGTCGACCGGATCGGTTCGGGCGACGCCTTTGTGGCCGGTGTGCTCAGCGGCGTGCTCAAGGGGGAACCCGCCGAGCGGGCGCTGCGGTATGGCAACGCGATGGCGGCGCTCAAGAGTACGGTCTGCGGTGACCTGCCCTGCACCAATCTTGCCGAGGTCGAGCGGCTGATCGCCGAGCACGACAGCGGCGCGGCGGGCAGCGAGATGGATCGTTGATCGGAGGTATTTGTTGAGATGAATGAGATTCTCAAACGGATTTATGAAATTGGTATTATCCCGGTAATCGCGGTCGACCGGGCGGATCAGGCGGTGCCGCTTGCCCGTGCGCTGGTGCGGGGCGGGCTGCCCGCGGCAGAGATCACCTTCCGCACCGAGGCAGCCGAGGAAGCGATCCGACAGGTCGCGCAGCAGGTTCCTGAGATGCTGGTCGGCGCGGGTACGGTGCTGACCACCGAGCAGGCGGACCGCGCGCTGGCTGCCGGCGCACAGTTTATCGTCAGCCCCGGGTTCAACCCGCATGTCTCCCGGTATGTCGTGGAGAAGGGGGCGCTGATGCTGCCCGGCACCGCGACCCCCGGCGAGATGGAACAGGCGATGGAACTTGGCCTTTCGGTGGTCAAGTTCTTCCCCGCCGAGCAGAACGGCGGCCTGGCAAAGCTCAAGGCGCTCGCCGGGCCCTATACCTCGCTGCGCTGGATGCCCACCGGTGGGGTTAATGAGAACAATCTGGTCGACTATCTCCGGTTTGACCGGATCGTCGCCTGCGGCGGAACCTGGATGGTTAAAAAGGACCTGATTGCCGCCGGCAACTGGGATGAGATCGAGCGGCTGACCGCCGCGGCGGTCCAGAAGATGCTCGGCTTTAAGACCGAACACATTGGGATCAACTGCGGGGACGACGCCGGTGCAAAGGCGACCGCCCAGCTGCTGGGCAGCCTGTTCGGCTTTGCATCCGCCGAAAATGAGAGCAGCATCTTTGCGGATGGCCGTGCAATCGAACTGATGAAACAGCCGTGGCACGGAACCCACGGACACATTGCGGTCAGCACTAACACGCTGCCGCGTGCCATCGCCTACCTGAAGGGGAAGGGCGTCGCCTTCCGCGAAGAAACCATTACCGACAAGTCCGCTTACCTCGCACAGGAGATTGCGGGTTTTGCGGTTCACCTGGTACAGAGATAAGAAGGAGAGGGAAGTATCAGCATGAAGCAGAATGTATTGAACACCGATTTGACCGGAAAGGTTGCCGTCATCACCGGCGCTGGCGGAGTGCTTTGCAGCGCGTTTGCAAAGGTGATCGCCGCAGCGGGCGCGAAGGTCGCGCTGCTCGACCTCAATGAGGAGGCCGCGCAGAAGTTTGCCGATGAGATCAACGCCGAGGGCGGGGTCGCGAAGGCCTATTGCTGCAACGTCCTCAAAAAAGAGGACTGTGCCGCTGTTGCGGACCGGGTCGCTGCGGACCTCGGCCCCTGCGACATTCTGATCAACGGTGCGGGCGGCAACAATCCCCGCGCCACCACCGACAAGGAATATTTTGAGGTTGGGGATATCGACGCCGACACCAAGAGCTTCTTTGACCTCGATCCCGACGGGGTGGGCTTTGTCTTCAACCTCAACTTCCTGGGTACCCTGCTGCCCACCCAGGCGTTTGCCCGGCAGATGGTCGGGCGTGAGGGCTGCTGCATTCTTAATATCAGCAGCATGAACGCCTATACTCCGCTGACTAAAATTCCCGCCTATTCCGGGGCGAAAGCCGCGATCTCCAACTTCACCCAGTGGCTTGCCGTTCACTTCTCAAAGGTCGGCATCCGGGTCAATGCGATTGCACCGGGCTTCTTCTCCACCAAGCAGAACGAAAAGCTGCTCTGGAATGACGACGGTACCCCCACGGCCCGCACCGGCAAGATTCTCGACGCCACCCCGATGGGCCGGTTTGGTGAGAGCAGCGAGCTGGAGGGCGCGGTGCTCTTCCTGCTCAACGAGAAGGCCGCGAGCTTTATCACCGGCGTGGTTCTGCCCATTGACGGTGGTTTCTCCGCCTATTCGGGTGTATAAAAACAACCAAACAAAAAGAACCGGGCGATCGCAGGATCGTCCGGTTCTTTGTTTTATCTTTGAAATCAGGCCTTTTTGCCCTTGGTGGCCTTCATCCGCTGCTCATTGTTCAGAATCTGCTTGCGGATGCGATAGTTGTTGGGGGTGACCTCCAGCAGCTCGTCGGTGTTGAGAAATTCCAGCGCTTCCTCCAGACTGAAACGGCGCGGCGGAATCAGCCGCAGCGCATCGTCGCTGCCCGAAGCACGGGTGTTGGTCAGGTGCTTGGTCTTGCAGACGTTGACCGCCATGTCCTCTCCCTTGGGGTTCATGCCGATGACCATGCCCTCATAGACCGGCTCGCCCGCACCGATAAAGAGGGTGCCGCGCTCCTGCGCGTTGTACAGACCATAGGTGACGGCGGTGCCGGTCTCAAAGCTGATCAGCGAGCCGGTGGTGCGGGTGGGCAGATCGCCCTTATACTCGCCATAGCCGTCAAAGATGGTGTTCATAATGCCCTCGCCCCGGGTAGCCGAGAGGAACTCGCTGCGATAACCGAACAGCCCGCGGGAGGGGATCTTAAACTCTACCCGCATCCGGGTGTCGCCCTGCGGATGCATCTCAACCAGCTCGCCCTTGCGCGCGGAAAGCTTCTCGATGACAGCGCCCTGATACTCGGTGGGCACGTCGATGACCACCAGCTCATAGGGCTCCTGCTTGTTTCCGTTCTCATCGGTGTGATACAGCACCTTCGGGGGAGATACCTGGAACTCATAACCCTCGCGCCGCATCTTCTCGATCAGGATGGACAGGTGCATCTCGCCGCGGCCCATCACCCGGAAGCTGTCGGTGGTAGCAGAGTCCTCTACTGCCAGCGCGACGTCCCGCAGCAGTTCACGGTGCAGCCGCTCACGGATCTGCCGGCTGGTGACGAATTTGCCCTCTTTGCCGGCGAACGGGGAGTCATTGACCGAGAAGGTCATCTCGACGGTGGGGTCGGTGATCTTGACAAAGTTGACCGGGTTGGGCACACCGACCTCGCAGATGGTGTTGCCGATGGTGACGTCCTCAATGCCAGAGAACATTACAATGTCACCGGCGCTGGCCGACTCGATCTCCTTGCGGCCGACGCCGTCAAAGGCGTACAGCGCGGTAATCCGGGCGTTCTTGTGCAGGTCGGGGTTATGCCAGTCACAGACGGTCACATTCTGACCGACCTTCATCGTACCGGCGTCGATCCGGCCGATTGCGGTGCGGCCGACAAACTCATTGTAATCGATGCAGGAGACCAGGCACTGCAGCGGTGCGCTGGCATCGCCGACCGGGGGCTTGACATACTCGACAATGGTGTCGAACAGCGGCTTGAGGTCGGTGCCGGGCGCGTCGGGAGAGTAACTCGCAGTACCCGCGCGGCCCGAGCAGAAGACCATCGGGGAATCCAGCTGCTCGTCGGTGGCGCCCATGTCCATCAACAGCAGCAGGATCTCGTCAATGACCTCTTTGATCCGGGCATCCGGCCGGTCGATCTTGTTGACGACGATAACAATCGAAAGGTTCTGGTCCAGCGCCTTTTGCAGCACGAACCGGGTCTGGGGCATCGGGCCCTCGGCCGCATCGACCAACAGCAGTACGCCGTTGACCATTTTGAGCACCCGCTCAACCTCACCGCCGAAATCGGCGTGGCCCGGGGTGTCGACGATGTTGATCTTGACGCCGTTGTACATGGTGGAGGCGTTCTTGGACAGGATGGTGATGCCCCGCTCCCGCTCAATGTCGCCCGAATCCATCACGCGATCGGCAACGACCTGATTGTCCCGAAAAACGCCGCTCTGCTTGAGCATCTCGTCCACGAGGGTGGTTTTGCCGTGGTCGACGTGGGCGATGATCGCAATATTACGCAGATCTTTTCTTTCCATAGATTCCGTCCCTT
>CALXBG010000081.1 GCA_944386485.1 uncultured Pygmaiobacter sp.
ATCGCTTCTCCGCTGATCGTACAGATCACGATGGAACTCAGCGGCTTTATCCTGCTGGAAAGCACCCTTTCCTTCCTCGGCCTCGGCATTCAGCCGCCCGGAACCTCGCTGGGTGTCATGGTAAGCAACGGAAGGGATTACATGCTCACCCATTGTTGGCTGGCCTTTGCGCCCAGCACGGTGATTATCGTATTGATCTTGCAGATTTCACTCATCGGAGACTGGCTGCGGGACAAACTGGACCCGAAGCTGAAAAACGCCTCCTGAAAAAGGAAAGGATGATTTGAGATGAAGGATACAAAGCGGATTTTATGTGCACACCGGGGCTTTAACACCGTCGCACCGGAAAACACCTTGCCGGCATTTGCCGGGGCGGTAGTGCTGGGCGCGCCGGAAATTGAGTTTGACCTTTGGCCCACAGCGGACGGAAAACTGGTAGTCTGCCACGACCCCACGGTGGACCGTACAACCGATGCTGCGGGCGAAATCTGTAAAATGACCGCCGCCGAGCTGGACTGCTGCGACGCGGGCAAAAAGTTTTCTCCCTATTTTGAAGGGCTCAGGCTGCCGTATTTTGAGCAGCTGCTCTCCCTGTTCGGGCAAAAGGTCATGATGAACATTCACATCAAATCGCTGGGGAACCCCTACCCGGCAAGCGAGGGGATGCACGCCAGAGGGCTGGCGCTCGCAAAGGCTTATCAGGAGAATATCCCCTTTGACGGCTTGCTTGAAAATCAGGACGAGGTGGTTCTCGGGGAGATTGAAAACCGCACGATTGTGCCCTATGACCGGGCGGTTTTCGCCGATATTATCGCTCTGATCCGCAAGTACGGGTGCGAGCAGAGCGTCTATATCACCGGAGAAGGGGACGTTCTTGAAACCGCACTCTCAATGGCCCCTGAAATCAAGCGTTGCTGTCTTGAGGGACATATGAACTACAGCATTGTGGACAATGCATTGCGCTATCGGTGCAGCCGGGTGCAGTTCTGCAAACTCTTTCTCACCGCAAAGATGATCGAAAAGGCGCACAAAAACGATATCCTCTGCAACCTGTTCTGGTGTGATGACCCGCAGGAGGCAAGGCGGTTCTTTGATCTTGGTATCGATGTAATCCTGACGAACAATTATCTGAAGGTTTCGCAGGCGTTACAGGGTTAAAACGGCACATGCAGGCTCACTTTTGAAGAAATACTCCCAAGAAATGAAATAATTACAAAATAGTTACAGAAACTGACCCGCTTTTTCGAAATTTTAACCTTTTTCTACCGAAATGGATATGGATGTCGGCGCGGGAAGGACAAAGTTTGGAGAAAACTGATATGGGAAAACGGGAGCAAAAGGATTATAATTTCATCCATATCACACGGGTGTAAAACCGGATAATGAGATGGGAGGATGATGAGAGATGAGCATGAAATTTTTTACCAACTGCAACGTCGTCGACGTGGTCAACGAGAAGGTATTTGCCGGTTCTGTCCTGGTGGAGGACAGCGTGATTAAAGAGGTTGGCGAGAACCTGAGCTGCCCCGAGGGCGCGCAGGTGGTTGATCTTGGCGGCAAGACGCTGGTGCCCGGCTTCTTCAACTGCCACACTCATATGTGCCTGGAGGGGGTTGCCAATCCCCAGTACGATCAGAATGATTGCCAGGTAACCATGATGGCGCTCAAGAACCTCAAAAAGCTGGTCAACAGCGGCTGCACCTTCATCCGCGACGTTGGCGGCATTGATTATATCGACATCGATATCCGCAACGAGGCCGCGAAGGGCGAGATGGTTGCTCCGGATATGCAGGTCTCCGGCAAGTGCATCTGCATGACCGGCGGTCACGGTTGGTTCATGGGCCGTCAGGCCGACGGCCCGGACGACTGCCGCAAGGCTGCCCGCGAGCAGCTGCGCGCCGGCGCCGACTGGGTCAAGGTGATGGCCACCGGCGGCGTTATGACCAAGGGCGTTGAGCCGGGCTCCCCGCAGCTGAGCGAGGAAGAGCTGCGCGCCGCCATCGAGGAGGCGCACAAGGCCGGCGCCAAGACCTGCACCCACGCGCAGGGCATGACCGGCATCAAGAACGTGCTGCGCGCCGGTGTTGACTCGATCGAGCATGGCTTTTTCATGGATGACTGGTGCTTTGATTGGATGAAGGAGCACAATGTCTTCTTCGTTCCCACGCTGGCTGCGATGTACTGGATCTATGTCAACGGCACCGAGGCGGGCATTCCGGAGTATGCGGTCCGCAAGGTTCGGAGCACCTTCGACGCGCACCGTGACACCTTCCTGCGCGCCTACAAGGCGGGCGTTAAGATCGCGCTGGGCACCGACGCCGGCACCCCCTTCAACGGCCATGACAAGACCGCCTATGAGATGGTGCTGATGACCCAGGCGGGCATGACCAACTGGGATGCGCTCAAGGCCGGCACCGTTGTTTCGGCCGAGCTGTGCTCGGTGGCCGATTCGCTGGGCTCGATCGAGCCGGGCAAGCGCGCCAACTTCGCCGTTCTCACCGGTAACCCGGTTGAGGACATCGAGGCCGTCATGGACTGCCGCATGACCGTCGTCGGCGGCAAGATCGTCTACGAGGCCTGATTTTACTCAAAAAGAAAGAACGCAGAGACGACTCCTCACGTTTCTGCGTTCTTTTTTTGCATAAAGGGAGCTCGCGTCAGGAGAGAGGATCGCCGACCTCGGTCAGCTGCCAGCTGACCCCCCAGTCTTCAGAGCGATAGGTGACCGTCCGCGCCGTTCCCTGTGTGACCCAGCGCGCATAGAGCAGCAGCACATCGCCATCGAGCGCCGCCGCGCTGCCGACCAGATATCCCTGGGTTGTGTCGAATCCCTCGGGCAGCGGCAGCGTGAGCGCAAACCAGCTCTCGCCCCCGTCGTTGGTCGCCCAGACATCCGGCTCGGGGTTCGCCTTATAGCCACAGCAGACAAAGCCGATGCGGTCTGAGACCATCCCGGCCCAGGTGAAGGGGGCGCCCTGCTCGCTCTCTACCACGGAGGCGGCAGAGGCGAGGGCCGACCACCCGCTGCCTGTGTCGGATCGCACAAACCCGCAGATGCCGCTGCCGGGTGTCGCGCTGGAGACAAAGGCCGACATGCCGCCCTCGCCAAAGGAGGAGAGAAAGCAGCCGGCTCCGGCAGCGGAGAAGGGGAGTTCAAAACGCTGCGCTGACCAGCTCGTCCCGCCGTCGGTGCTGTCGAACAAAACGACCTGACGCTCGTTTTCCAGCGCGGCGCAGCAGAGGGTGATCCGGCTGCCGTTCTGATAGAGCGCGGTCTGCCCGGGCCAGAGTGGGGTTTCCCCGCCGGCGGTTATCTCCTCGGGCCAGCGCACCACCGCCGGGGCGGCGGGGGTCTGGACAAGAGTTCCCAGCGACGCATCCGCCTTAGAGGGCGTCCAGATCCACAGACCTTCTTCGCCGTCCGGGGCGATCAGGAGCGCGGACTCTTGCGCGTTTTGGTTTGTGACCGCAAGATTCGGGTCATGATCCGGGCAGGATACCGGATTGTCCGGTTCAGGGGCGGACGACGAAACCGGCGCTGCGGATACCGTACCGGAAGAGAAATCAGGCGGTGCCTGCTCGATACAGCCGCACAGTATCATTTCAATCAACACAACTGCAAGAAGCCGCCGAAATCGTTTCATCGCAAATCCCTCCCTTTTGTTTTATGAAACCTCTTTTGAATATCTTTTGCAACAGCTGCGCCCTTAAATCAGCATTCCGGCAAAGAATCCGGCGCGGACTTGTATAAAATGACAAATGTAAACCATTTTGGAGACAAAAAAAAGACCGCCTGCAAAGCAAGCGGTCTTTTATTTGAGTGTCTCAGATCGCCCGGGTAACCTTGCCGGAACGCAGGCAGCGGGTGCAGGCGTAGATATATTTCGGGGAACCGTCTACAATCGCCTTGACTCTCTTCACATTCGGCTTCCAGGTACGGTTGGAACGCCGGTGGGAAT
>CALXBG010000082.1 GCA_944386485.1 uncultured Pygmaiobacter sp.
CCTGCATTGACCGGGATCTTTTTGCGCGATATCCTATGCCGGAATCGTCGTTTTTTGTGCTGCTGTGGCGAATTTCAGGATATTTTTGTGGAAAACCGAGAAGCTGAATCGGGGTCTTGACTTGTCGAAGGGGCTTTCTTATAATAGAAAAAACGCAAAGCGGCCAGGAGCGGCGCGGGGGGACACCCCCTCCGACGCCCGGGCTGCTTTTTTTCGGGCCGATACGGCGGTATCGGACGGCAAAACGACTTTGCGGAAAGGAGGAACCCCCCATGCGGCAGATACTCACCGGCGGAGACATTTTTCGCAAGGACGGCTTTTTGCGGAGGGATCTCGTCATTGAAAACGGCATTGTTGCCGGAATTGGTGTCGGTGATTCAAATGGCGGCAATCTCATTGATTGCTGGGGACATTCCATTTTGCCAGGTCTCGTTGATGTTCATGTACATCTTCGAGAACCTGGCTTTTCTTTTAAGGAAACGATCGCGAGCGGCACGGCGGCGGCCGCGGCGGGCGGGGTGACGGCGGTGTGCAGCATGCCGAACCTCAACCCCGCGCCGGATGATCTGGAACATCTCGAGGTACAGCTGAAAGCGATTCAAAAGGATGCGCGGGTGCGGGTGGTTCCCTTCGGCTGCATCACCAGAGGGCAGAAGGGAACGGGTGAACTGGCAGCGCTTGAAGCGATGGCCCCCTATGTGGCCGGCTTTTCGGACGACGGCCGCGGAGTCCAGGAGGACGCCCTGATGGAACAGGCGATGCGGCTGGCAAAGCGGCTCGACCGCCCGATCGTCGCCCATTGCGAGGACAACCGGCTGCTTCGCCCCGGCGGCTGCATCCATGACGGGCGGTATGCCGCTGCCCACGGGCTGGTCGGCATCTCCTCCAAGAGCGAGTGGCGGCAGGTCGAACGGGATCTCAAGCTCGCGGCAAAGACCGGGTGCCGGTACCATGTCTGCCATGTCTCGACCAAGGAGAGCGTTGCGCTGATCCGGCAGGCAAAGCGGGCGGGGGTGGCGGTCAGCTGCGAGACCGCGCCCCACTACCTGCTGCTCTGCGAGGATGACCTCGCCGACGAGGGCCGCTTCAAGATGAATCCACCGCTGCGGACGGCGGCGGATCGGGACGCGCTGCTCGAGGGGCTCTGTGACGGAACGATCGATGTGATAGCGACCGACCATGCACCCCATACGGCGCTGGAGAAATCCCGCGGCCTTGCGGGCAGTCTGATGGGGGTGGTGGGGCTGGAGACCGCTTTTCCGGTGCTCTACACCAAACTGGTGCTCGGCGGGGTGCTCAGCCTGGCGTCGCTGGTGGAAAAGATGAGCCTGGCGCCGCGGCGGCTGTTCCGGCTGCCCGGCGGGCTGGATGTCGGAGCGTCGGCCGATCTTGCGGTTTTTGATCTGGGTAAGGAGTATATGGTTGACCCCGAGACCTTCTCTTCGATGGGACGGGCCACCCCGTTTGCGGGCTGGCGGGTGCGGGGCGAGAGCCGGATGACGATGGTGAAAGGAGAGGTTGTATGGCAGCGGAATACACAAGAAAGATAGTGCTGGAGAACGGACAGGAATTCTATGGTTACGGCTTCGGCGCAAAGGCGGAGGGGGTCAGCGAGATCGTCTTCAACACCTCGATGGTCGGCTATCAGGAGGTCATCTCCGACCCCAGCTATACCGGCCAGGCGGTGGTGATGACCTATCCGCTGATCGGCAATTATGGAATGACCGACGAGGATTACGAGTCGCGCATCCCCACAATGGGTGGCCTGATTGTGCGTCAATACAACGACAGCCCCTCCAATTTCCGGTATACCAAGACGGTGGGCGAGGTGCTCGAGGAGAGCGGGATCCCCGGCATCGAGGGGATCGATACCCGTCAGCTGACCCGGATCATCCGGCGGGAGGGCAGCCAGAAGGTGCTGATCTGCGAGCCCTATCTCGACCATGAGAGCGCAATGAAGAAGATCGCCGCGGCGAAGCTGCCCCGTGACGCCGTTGCCCGGGTGAGCTGCAAGAAGCGGTGGTATTCCCGCACCGCTTCGCCCCGGTTTCATGTGGTGGCGGTCGACTGCGGCATCAAGCTGAACATTATCCGCCGGCTGGCCGAGCGGGGCTGCAATGTCACGGTGGTGCCCTACAACACCACCGCCGAGGAGGTGCTCGCGCTGCGCCCGGACGGCTTGTTCCTCTCCAACGGACCCGGCGATCCGGAGGATGTCGTCGAGGTCATCGAGCTGGTGCGCCGTCTGCGCGGACAGCTGCCGATCTTCGGGATCTGCCTGGGCCATCAGATGATCTGCCTCGCAGCCGGGGCAAAGACTTATAAGATGAAGTTCGGCCACCGGGGCGGCAATCACCCGGTCAAGAATCTGCTGACCGGAAAGATTGAGATTACCAGCCAGAACCACGGCTTTGCGGTGGATTCAAACAGCCTTGAGGGCACCGGCCTTGAGCTGACCCATGTCAACCTGCTCGACGGCACCGCCGAGGGGGTACGCAGCCGCAAGGAACGGCTGTTCAGCGTTCAGTATCATCCGGAAAGTGCGCCGGGCCCACAGGATTCGGCCTATCTGTTTGATGAGTTCCTCGCGCTGATGGAGGAAGATCAGAGAGAAAAACAAGCACAGAGAGGGGAGGCGCGGAAGGATGCCTAAGCGCACAGATATTCACAAGATTATGGTGATCGGCAGCGGGCCGATCGTCATCGGTCAGGCGGCGGAGTTTGACTACGCGGGCACCCAGGCCTGCCTTGCGCTGCGGGAAGAGGGATACGAGGTGGTGCTGGTCAACTCCAACCCCGCCACCATCATGACCGATACCGCCATTGCGGACAAGGTCTATATGGAACCGCTCAACCTTGAATATGTGGCGAAGATCATCCGGTATGAGCGCCCGGACGCGATCCTGCCCGGTCTCGGCGGTCAGACCGGTCTCAACCTCGCAGTACAGCTCGCCCGCAAGGGAGTTCTGGAGGAGTGCCACGTCGAGATTCTCGGCACCGGATTCGAGAGCATCGAGCGGGCGGAGGACCGAGAAAAGTTCAAGGCGCTGTGCGAGGAGATCGGCGAGCCGGTGCTGCCCAGCATCATCGCCTCGGATATGGAATCCGGTCTTGCGGCGGCCGAGGAGATCGGCTATCCGGTGGTGCTGCGCCCCGCCTTTACCCTCGGGGGCACCGGCGGCGGATTCGCCGACGATGAGGATGAGTTTCGTACGATTATGAAAAACGCCCTCAAGCTCTCGCCGGTACACGAGGTACTGGTGGAGAAGAGCATCCGGGGCTACAAGGAGATCGAATACGAGGTGATGCGGGATAAGAATGACACCGCAATTACCATCTGCAATATGGAGAACATTGACCCGGTCGGCATCCACACCGGCGACTCGATGGTGGTCGCGCCCAGCCAGACGCTGACCAACAAGGAGTACCAGCTGCTGCGGGACAGCGCGCTGCGGCTGATCCGGGCGCTCAAGATCGAGGGCGGCTGCAACGTCCAGTTCGCGCTGGACCCCCACTCCTTCCGCTACTACCTGATCGAGGTCAATCCCCGGGTTTCCCGCTCCTCGGCGCTGGCCTCCAAGGCGACCGGATATCCGATTGCCCGGGTGAGCGCCAAGATCGCCGTCGGGCTGACGCTGGACGAGATTGAGATCGCCAACACGCCGGCGAGCTTCGAGCCGACCCTCGACTATGTGGTGACCAAGATCGCCCGGTTCCCGTTTGACAAGTTTGCCCGGGCGAGCAACCGGCTGTCCACCCAGATGAAGGCGACCGGCGAGGTCATGGCAATCGGACGCACATTGGAGGAGAGCCTGCTCAAAGCGGTGAGAAGCCTTGAGACCGGCGTATGGCACCTGCACAGCAAGAAATTTGATGATACCCCGTCCGAAGAACTGCTGCGTTATATCCGGGAGGGCACCGATGACCGCCTGTTCGCGATCGCCGAACTGATCCGCCGCGGCGCCGACCTCGGCCTGATCTATAACGCGACCCGCATCGACCTGCTCTTCCTCGAGAAGATCCGCAACATCGTCCAGTTTGAGAAGGTCATCGACGCGCACCCCCTCGACCCGACCGTGCTGCGGGATGCAAAGCGGCTGGGTATCAGCGACAAATATCTCGCCGAGCGGTGGGGTAAGAGCGAGGGAGAGCTCTTCCTGTTGCGCCGTCAGCTCGGCGTGCTGCCGGTCTACAAGATGATCGACACCTGCGCGTCGGAATTTGACAGCTATGTGCCCTACTTCTATTCCACCTATGAGACCGAGAATGAGTCGGTCGTCTCCGACCGCAAGAAGATTCTCGTGCTCGGCAGCGGCCCGATCCGGATCGGGCAGGGTGTTGAGTTCGACTACTCCACCGTTCATGCGATCTGGGGCATCCGGCAGGCGGGGTATGAGGCGATCATCATCAACAACAACCCCGAAACTGTCTCGACCGATTACACCACCAGCGACAAGCTCTATTTTGAGCCGCTGACCGTCGAGGATGTGATGAATGTCGTCGAGCTGGAACACCCGGTTGGGGTGGTTGCATCGCTCGGCGGCCAGACCGCGATCAACCTCGCCGGCCCGCTCAGCGCTCTTGGCGTGCCGCCGATCGGCACCGGGGTCGAGGCGATCGAGAACGCCGAGAACCGGGACTGCTTTGAGAAGATCATGGAACAGCTGGGTATTCCCCAGCCCCGCGGCGAGGCGGTGACCAACCTCGCCGACGGCTGCCGGGTCGCGGCTGAGATCGGCTATCCGGTGCTGGTGCGGCCGAGCTATGTGCTCGGCGGCCGGGCAATGCAGATCGTCGCGGATGAAGAGGGACTGCTGCGCTACCTCAAGACCGCTGTCGCGATCAATGAGGATCAACCGGTGCTGGTGGATAAGTATATCCTCGGCAAGGAGCTGGAGGTCGACGCCATCTGCGACGGCAAGGAGGTCTTTGTCCCCGGTATTATGGAACACGTCGAGCGCACCGGTGTTCACTCGGGCGACTCGATCAGCGTCTATCCGACCTTCAGCGTCAGCGAGAAGGTCAAGCAGACCATCCTCGACTACACCCGCCGGCTCGGCCTTGGCATCGGCATCGTGGGGCTGTTCAACATCCAGTTCATCGCGGTGGAGGACGAGGTCTATGTCATCGAGGTCAACCCGCGTTCCTCCCGCACCGTGCCCTTCCTGTCCAAGGCGACCGGCATCCCCATCGCCAACATCGCCACCAAGGTCATCCTCGGTCAGTCTCTCGCCGGGCAGGGCTATACCAGCCTGTGCGCCCCCGAGCGCAAACGGTGGTACGTCAAGGCGCCGGCCTTCTCCTTCTCCAAAATCCGCGGTCTGGACGCTTACCTCTCTCCCGAGATGAAGTCGACCGGCGAGGCGATCGGCTATGACCGCAGCCTCAAGCGGGCGCTCTACAAGGCGCTGCAGGCCTCGGGGGTGAATGTCGCCAACTACGGCACCATCTTCGTCACCATTTCGGATCCTGACAAGGAAGAGGCGCTGCCCCTCATCCGCCGGTTCTACAACCTCGGCTTCAATATCGAGGCCACCGCCGGTACCGCCGCCTTTCTCAAGGGGCATGGGATCCGCACCCGCACCCGCCGCAAGCTCAGCGAGGGCAGCGAGGAAATCCTCACCTCGCTGCGGCAGGGACATGTCAACTACGTTATCAACACCAGCGTGATCGGCGGCGCTGATGCCGAGAGCGACGGCTATGAGATTCGCCGCTGCGCGGTGGAAAACAATGTCACCATGTTCACCGCGCTCGAGACGGTGCGGGTGCTGCTCGACGTGCTCGAGGAGATCACGATGGGGGTCTCGACCATCGACGCGGACGACTGATTACAAGGAGGCGCGCAATGCAAAAGCAGGGAATCTACACAATTCAGGAGAATGCCCCGCTGACGCGAGAGGTCTATCGGATGGTGCTCGCGGGGAACACCGGTGCGATCACCGCGCCGGGACAGTTCGTCAACATCCGGGTGGAGGGCTGCTACCTGCGCCGGCCGATTTCGGTGGCGGACTGGGATGACAACACCATCACCCTGATTTATAAGGTAGTGGGAGAGGGAACCCGCCGGCTCTCCCGAATGGGCGGCCCGGGCGCGGCGCTCGACCTGCTGGTCGGGCTGGGCAATGGCTACGATCTTGATTGCTGCGGCAAAGCACCGGTGCTGCTGGGCGGCGGGGTCGGGGTGCCGCCGCTTTACGGACTGGCAAAACGGCTGTGGCGGCGGGGAATCACCCCCACCGCGCTGCTGGGCTTTGGCAGCGCGGACGAGGTCTTCGGCGAGCGGGAGTTCTGCGCGCTGGGCTGCCCGACGATGGTTGCCACCGTCGACGGCAGCTATGGGCACAAGGGCTTTGTCACCGACCTGCTGCGGGAGGCCGGGATGCGGTACGATTACTTTTACACCTGTGGCCCGGAACCGATGCTCCGTGCGGTCTATGACGCCTGCGACTGCAGCGGTCAGCTGAGCTTCGAGGAGCGGATGGGCTGCGGCTTTGGCGCCTGCATGGGCTGCAGCTGCAAGACAAAATACGGCACAAAGCGGATCTGCAAGGACGGCCCGGTGCTCAAAAAGGAGGAAGTGGTATGGTAGACCTCTCGGTCAACCTCTCCGGGCTTCATCTGGACAACCCGATTATTCCGGCCAGCGGCGCTTTTGGCTACGGGGCCGAGTTTGCCGAGCTGTATGATCTGGATATCCTCGGCTCCTTCTCCTTTAAGGGAACGACAAAAGAACCCCGGTTTGGCAATCCCACCCCCCGCATCGCCGAGTGCGACGGCGGTATGCTCAACGCGGTCGGGCTGCAGAATCCCGGCATCGATGCGGTGCTCGCCGAGGAGCTGCCCCGCATCCGGCAATATTTCCATAAACCCGTCATCGCGAACATCGGCGGATTTTCGGTCGACGAGTTCCGGGAGTGCTGCGAAAAGATCGACGCGGCCGATCAGGTCGGGCTGATCGAGGTCAATATCAGCTGCCCCAATCTGCATGCCGGCGGGCTCAACTTCTCCGCGACACCCGAGGGTGCGGCCGCGGTGACGAGAGCGGTGCGGCAGGTCACCAAAAAGCCGATCTACATGAAGCTCTCCCCGAATGTCACCGACATCGTCGCGGTTGCCCGCGCCTGTGAGGCGGAAGGGGCGGATGGCATCTCGCTGATCAACACCCTGCTGGGGATGCGGATTGATCTGCGCCGCCGCCGGCCGGTTTTGGCAAATGAGACCGGCGGGCTGTCCGGCCCGGCGATCTTCCCGGTCGCGCTACGGATGGTCTGGCAGGTGTCCCAGGCGGTGAAGATTCCGGTCATCGGTATCGGCGGGGTAGACAGCGCCGAAAAGGTGATTGAGATGATGATGGCCGGCGCGACCGCCGTTGAGATCGGCGCGGCGAACCTCGTCGATCCCTATGTATGCCCTAACATCATCCGGGCGCTGCCCGGGCTGCTTGCCGGGCTTGGTGTTGATCGGATCAGCGACCTGATCGGCACCGCTTGGAAAAACAAATAGTAGTTTTTCGGTATAATATTACAAATCAGAAAACACAAATTGTAATTTTAAAAATAAATAATACAAAAAGGAGACAACGACATGAACAGAGAGGTCATCATCGCCTGCGATTTTTCCAGCGCCGCCCAGCTCACCGAATTCCTTGACCGGTTTGGGGAGGAGCGCCCGTTTGTCAAAATCGGGATGGAGTTGTTTTATGCCGAGGGACCGGCGATCGTGCGGGAGGTCAAGCGGCGGGGCCACAAGATCTTCCTCGATCTCAAGCTGCATGACATCCCTAATACCGTCAAAAAGGCGATGGCGGTGCTCTCAAATCTGGATGTCGACATCGTCAACCTGCATGCCGCCGGTACTGCTGAGATGATGACCGCGGCGCTCGAGGGACTGACCCGGCCGGACGGCAGCCGCCCGCTGCTGATTGCGGTCACCCAGCTGACCTCGACCAGCGAGCAGCGAATGCGGGACGAACTGCTGATCGACCACCCGATCGACGAAGTGATTGTCCATTACGCCCAAAACACCCAGGCCGCCGGCCTGGATGGAGTGGTTTGCTCGCCGCTCGAGGCCGGTATGGTCAAGGAAGCCTGCGGCAAGGAATTTCTGACCGTCACCCCCGGCGTGCGGTTTGCCGACGGGGACGCGGGCGACCAGGTGCGGATTACCACCCCTGCCCGCGCGCGGGAGATCGGGTCGGACTTCATCGTGGTCGGCCGGCCGATCACCGCGGCGGCGGACCCGCTGGCGGCCTATCGCCGCTGTGTCGCCGAGTTCTGCGGCTGACTGACGATTGCCTGTGATTTTTTTGAAGGTTGACAGAAAAGGAGAGATTCCGATGCAGAATATTGAGAATGCCGAAAAAACCATCGCAAAGGCGCTGCTCTCGATCGGCGCTGTTTTCCTGCGCCCGGACGAGCCGTTCACCTGGGCATCGGGCATCAAGAGCCCGATCTACTGCGACAACCGGCTGACCCTGTCCGCCCCGGCGGTGCGCCGGCAGGTGGAAAACGGTCTTGCCGAGTTGATCCGGACCTATTATCCCGGCGCCGAGGTACTGATGGGAACCTCGACCGCCGGTATCGCCCATGCCGCGCTCACCGCCGAACTGCTCGACCTGCCGATGGGATATGTCCGGGGCGGCAGCAAGGACCACGGCCGCAAGAACCAGATCGAGGGAAAGCTGGAGCCGGGGCAGAAGGTCGTCGTGGTTGAGGACCTGATCTCGACCGGCGGCAGCGTGCTCGAGGTGGTTGAGGTGCTGCGGCAGGCAGGCGCCGAGGTGCTGGGCATCGCTTCGATCTTTACCTATGGGATGCAGAAGGGCATCGACCGGCTGGCTGCGGCAAAGGTGGAGAACCACTCGCTGTCCAATCTGGACGCGCTGGTAAAGGTCGCCGCCGACGAGGAATATATCCGGCCCGAGGATTGTGCAAAGCTGATCGCTTTCCGGGACAACCCGGCGGATGAGAGCTGGCGCACCCGGTAAGATCCTGCGGGCGGCATGTCTTGCACAAATGTGTGGACTGTTATAGGATAGGGATGAAAAAGCTGACGCGGCCGCCTGTGGACGGCTGCGGAAAACGACAGGAGGGCACAGGCATGGAGGGAAGAACGATCCGTGCGCTGGCGGAGGATCAGCGGGATTATATGGTGCGCTTTCGGCGCGAGCTGCACCGCCACCCCGAGGTGGCGGGGGAAGAGGTGTGGACCAGCGGGCGCATTGCGGCTGAACTGGAGCATCTCGGCATCCCCTTTGTGGTGGATGAGCGGCGGAATGTCATCGGCAGAATCCGCGGTGCACGGCCCGGAAAAAGACTGGCGCTGCGGGCGGATTTTGACGCGCTGCCGATGACCGAGGCGACCGGCCTGCCCTATGCATCTGAAATTCCCGGGGTAATGCACGCCTGTGGACACGATGCCCATGCCGCAGGGCTGATGGGGGCGGCGCAGCTGCTCTGGCAGCTGCGGGACCAGCTGGCCGGCGAGGTCTTTCTCTGCTTTCAGATCGGGGAGGAGCTGGGATATGGTGCCCCCGAGATCATCCGTTATCTCAAGGAGCAGGGCGGGGTGGATTTTGTCGCCGGGATTCATCTGATGCCGGACTGGCAGCCGGGGACCTTCATCTGTCAGAGCGGCCCGCTGATGGCGGGGGTTGCCGGCTGGGAGATCACCGTCACCGGCAAGGGCGGACATGGCAGCGCGCCCTGGAATGCAATCGATCCCATCCGGCCGGCCGCTGAAATTCTGCTGCGGCTGGGGGCAATACAGGGAACCCGGCGCAGCGCGTTTGAGCAGTTTGTCGTCAGTCCCTGCATCTTTTCGGCAGGCACGGCGCGGAATATCATTCCCGATACCGCGCTGGTCAGCGGCACCAACCGGTTCTTCTCGGCCCGGCAGCAGGAAGAGCTGATCGCCATGATGGAGCAGACCGCGCAGCAGATCGCGGCTTCCTATGGCGCACGGGCCGAGCTGGTGCAGGGCCCGCCCACGATGGCGGTGGTCAACGACCCCGCGGCGGCGGCGCTGGCCGCGCAGGTGGTGCGGGAGATCGGCGGCAGCGTGCAGCAGGCGACGCCGTTGCTTGCTTCTGACAATATGGGAGACTATCTTCAAACATTCCCCGGCATCTATGTTTTTGCCGGCAGCGGTCCCTGGGAAGGGGAACGGCTGCCGATCCACAATGCCGCCTACTCTCCCAATGAGGATGCACTAACCTGGAGCGCGGCCTTTTTCACCGGCCTGACCCTTGCGGTCTGCGGCGAAGGGGAACAGCTGTCCAAAGCAAAAGGAGGAATGACCGATGCCGCTGAGCCAGCAGAGTCTGGATTTCCTGTTTGAAAATCGGCTGCACGATAGCCGCGAATGGTTCCTCGACCATCAAAAGGAGTACCGCACACTCGTCAAACAGCCGATGGAGGCGTTGTCGGCAGCATTGGGCCCCCGGCTGCTTGCGATCGATCCCGAACTCGCGATCGAGCCGGTGGTGGGAAAGACGATCAGCCGGATCCGGCGAGATACCCGGTTCACAAAGGATAAATCACTCTACCGGGACAATCTCTGGATCGTCTACCGGCGCAAAGAGGCGGGCGGGTATCCGCCGCCCTGTCTCTATTTTGAGGTATACAGCAATGGGCGGTTCCGGTATGGCTGCGGGTACTATTACACCGCGCCGGTCTATATGGAAATGCTGCGCCGGCGGGTGCTGGCCGGCGCGCCGGTTTGGCGGGACGCCCAGCGTGCGCTGGAGATGGCACAGGGCTTTGCGCTTATGGGGGAGCGGTACAAGCGGCCGCACTATCCCGATGCCGATCCGGTGCAGCGCGACTGGCTGGAGCTGCGGGAGATCAGCGTCAGCGCTGGGGATCACGATGCCGGTCTGCTCTTCTCCGACCAGCTCGCTGCGGCAGTAGCCGACCGGCTGCTTGAGATCGCGCCGGTCTATGCTTTCCTGCTTGAGACCGCCAAAGCAACACCGGCGGCCGCACACCGGCGATAGATAAAAGAAAAAAACCTCTCCGAAAGGAGAGGTCTTTTTTGATCTGCAGGTCAATCAGATAGCAGTCACGTTGACAGCACGCATCTTGCTGCTGTTCTTCGGATCGGGCTCGACGTCGAAGGTGACCTTCTGGCCCTCAGCCAGGGTCTTGAAGCCCTCGGCCACGATGGCGGAGAAGTGGACAAAAACGTCGCCGCTGCCGTCGTCGTCAGAGATGAAGCCGAAGCCCTTCTGCTCGTTGAACCATTTCACAGTACCGGTGTGCATAGTAGTGCCTCCAAAAAATTTATTTCGCTTCTGTCGTACAAAAAAAAACCGCCTGCTGCGTAAATCATCAGTATCGACCTACGCTGCATGCGGAGTCATTGGTACCGTCAGAATACATTGATAGTATAGCACAGCAAAAACAAAAGTACAACTGTCGCGGGCAAAAATTTTTTCGCGCCGATTCGATTTTTTGGTGCAAAAAAGGGCCCGTGCCGATCGGTTCGGCACGGGTCCAGAGCAAAGGATTCTGCGGCTGTTGCGCCGCATTGTAAGCGCGGATAAACGCACTCACAGGAAGAGGGAGGTGAAGCCGACATGGCCGGACGGCTTCGATCCGCAAAGAGCGGAAGAGTTATTAGTTAGCAATAACTAACTTGGCTTTAGTGTACCAGATCCCCAGGGAAATGTCAACCTTTTGCGAATAAAAATTTTTTGAGGAAAATGAGGGCGTATGCTCGTTGTATGGAATGTGGTATAATAACCATAAGGCGGTTATATTTCCGGTCTCCTTTTCCCCGATCTTTGTGGGCAATGGAGAAGGATAGCGAATACCTTATGGTATGATTGAAAACGATCAATAGGCACCGGGGCGGCATTGCCCCTTTGCCGCCCTGTGGGCGGCGGATAGAAAAACGCCAGGAGGTGGGGTCCGTGGATGTAGAGCGGATGAAAAATTTTTTGATCAGATTTCTTTACTATGGTCTGTGGGTGGCAATCTGTTACTGCTTGCTCAAGTTTGTGCTGCCCTTTTTCATGCCCTTTGTGCTGGCGTTTATGATTGCGTTGCTGCTCAAAACCCCGATCAACCGGCTGTCCAAAGCGCTGCACGCGCCCCGAACGCCGGTCGCGGTGGTGCTGCTGGTGCTTTTTTATCTGGTGGTCGGCACCCTGCTGGCATTATTGGGCGCCCGGGTGGTCATCGCAATCGGGGATGGCCTGCGCTCGCTGCCGAATTTTTACAGCAGCACGATCGAGCCGGCGATCTATCAGTTCCAGGACTGGCTGGGAGGATTCTTCACCCGCTTGGATCCGCAGATCCTCGCGCTGCTGGACGGGATAGGGGATAGCCTGACCCAGGCATTGGCCACGGCGGTGACCGGGCTGTCCAAACTCGCAATGCCGGCGATGACCTCCCTTGCAGCGGTGGTTCCGGCCTTCTTCGTCAAGCTGTTGTTGCTCATTGTTGCCAGCTTTTTCTTTGTGGTTGACTATTATAAAGTCGTCAGCTTTTTGGCGCGTCTGCTGCCTCCAAACGGAAGGGAAATGCTGTTCCGAATCAAACGCAACGGGGTGGACACCGTCTTCAAGTTTGCCCGCGCCTACGCAATTTTGCTCGGTTTGACCTTTGTCGAGCTGGCCATTGGATTTTCGCTGCTCGGTGTGCGCGCGGCGGTGTTGGTGGCGCTGGTGACCGCGTTTGTGGATATTTTGCCGGTATTGGGCACCGGTACAATTTTGATTCCCTGGGGAATCTACGAGCTGATCAGCGGCCGGATTGGGATGGGAATCGGCCTGCTGGTACTCTACGCGCTGATCACAGTAGTCCGCCAGTCGCTCGAGCCGCGGGTGGTCGGACGGCAGATTGGCCTTTACCCGCTGGCAACGCTGCTTTGCATGTTTGCTGGTGCACAGCTTTTCGGCTTCTGGGGCCTGTTTGGGCTGCCAATTGCGCTGGTTATCTTTATCCAGCTGCGCCGGGAAGACCGGCAGGAGGCGGAGTTGGAGCAGAGCCCGAAAGAAGAATAAAAAATGAGCCTGATCCGAACGGATCAGGCTCATCTTTTTGTCGGGTTACAGGTGCATCCGGCGAGAGAATTCTCCAACCAGCTCCCGGCCGCGGAAAACGGCCAATGCGGCCAGCGAGATAGCGCCGGCGCAGGAACAGATCAGCGAAGGCAGAACGCTGCCACGCAGCAGTCCGGTGAGGTAGAAAATCGCCGGCAATATGGAGAAAAACAGATCGGCTGCAAGGTAAAAAATATAGTCGGAGAACCGCAGCCGCAGCAGCCGCGGCAGGAGGATCAGCGCCAACTGGGCGGCGGTACAGAGAATCGGGATCAGCCAGGTTACCGACCAGCCGCGCCAACCGGTCGCCCAGTCCCAACCCACGCAGAGCAACCCACCGAGGGTTGTCAGCCACAGGATCGTTTTGGGAATGTTGCGCCGCCGGCGCAGCGCAAAGATCATCAACAGCCACCCGCTGCCGATTCCTGCAACTGCGTAACCGGCCCACCAGACGTTGCCGGGATAGAGCAGGTTGACCAGCAGGCAGACCAGAGCGGCGGCCAGGGACAAAAAGCTGACGATCCGCACAAATAGCCGCATCCGGTGGCGCTGGGCGGCCAGCGTGGGAAAGACCTCGGCGCTCGGATCGCCGACACCACTCAACATTCCGCCGCACAGCGGGCAGCGCCGGGGCGCGCCGGCGAGGTGCAGCCGACATTGGGGACAGTAGAGCATCTCAGCGTTCCTCCGTTTCAAATTCGGCCAGATTGGTCGTCAGGGTAATTGGAAGTCCCATCTGGGTCAGCTGACAGAAAAAGCTGCGCTGAACATCGGGACTCGCAAAGGGACTGGTGAAGGTGACAACGAGGTGATCCTCAAAGGAGGAAAGACAGACCTGCATGCGGCGGGTGGAAAAGAAGACGTCAAATCTCCTCAGATATTCGGCAAGTGCGGAGGGCATCGCAATCCGACCGAGGTTGGACAGCGAGGCAGTCACCTGTCGCTCGGCCAAAAAATTGAACAGCCGCAGCACCGGTACCTTGAGAAAAAGGGGAATCAGCCGCAGCAGCATCATGTGTTCCAGCCGGGCCAGCTGGTTCATCCGCTGTGCCAGCCGCTCGGCGGTCAGCTCCTGTTCCAGCCCGGCGCGCAGCTGTTCGATAATGTCTTCAAGCTCCCCGCTGCGGGCAGAAAAGTCATAGGAGAGATTGATTACCCCAAAGAAATTGCGGGCGGTATCAGACGGAAAATAGTTGCGAAGGTTGACCGGAACCGATACAGTAACAGGCCGTCGCTGTTCGCGTAAGGACATCCGGCTGTGGATCGCCCGCATCAGAATCGCGGTTAGAAAAACCGTCAGGCTGACGTCATATTTGTGGGCGAGCTCCAGCGCGTCCTTGGCGGAAAAAAGCCCTTCGACGATCGAGAGCCGGTAGTCGGGCAGCTTTGCACCCCGCAGGTGATAGGCTGCTTTTGCATTTGAGGGCAGCAGCTTTCCGCCCGGCGTATAATACCGGGCAAAACTGTCGTCAAACTGCTGACTGCGAGAGGCCGCAAAGGGATCGGGCGGGAGCTCTTCTGCCTGGATTTCGGGATGCAGCAACAGCAGATAACGGCGGACAAGGAACTGTAAAAAACGCATGGCGCCGGTGCCGTCGGCCAGCGCGTGATAGACTTCAAGATTGATTCGGTTGCGGTAGTAACTGACCCGGAACAGCGGGTCTCCCCCATCCCCGCGGTAGAGCGGCGCGCAGGGCGGGTCGGATTCCGGCTCGACCTGCACACGCAGATCCCGATTTTCAAGATAGTACCAGAAAAAACCCTTTTTGAGGGCGCAGCGATAAAAAGAAAATTGCTCTAATGTCTCGTCCAACGCCTGTTGCAGCGGTTCGGGCTGGACCGGATCAACCAATTCACAGGCAAAACGAAAGACCTTAGAGTCCTCTGCCGAGCTGGTCGGCGGAAAGATTTTGGCCGCATTGTCAAGGCGGCTCCATTGAAAAATTTTTGAGCGGACCAACAACTATCACCTCGACCCCAAAATGCAAACCGACGGCAGGGCCAAACTCCGTCGGAATAATTATATACAGTATACCATAGAACGAATGGACTGAAAAGATAGATGCACCCAAGGTCGGTTTGCACGTTTCACACCCCATCTTATGCCGTTGGAATCAAGCGTGTTTTTTCTTGCGGTGATCGGCGCAACGGACTATAATAGTTCTCGTATGCCCGCCCTCACAGCAGGGCATGGAGCGGAGTGAGAAGAGAAAGCGAGTGGGAGTAATGCTGGCGAAATACAGCGTGAAAAAGCCCTATACCGTGCTGGTTGCGGTGGTATTGGCGCTGGTTCTGGGCGTGGTATCCTTCTTTGGGATGACGACCGATCTGCTGCCTGAACTTGAGCTGCCTTATGTTGTGGTGGTAACAGCTTATCCGGGAGCAGACCCGGAAAAGGTGGAGCGGACGGTTACCCAGCCTCTGGAAGCGGCGCTGGGGACTGCCAGCGGCCTGAGCTCGATCAGCTCGGTTTCACAGGAAAATTCCAGCATGATTATCCTTGAATTCGAACAGGCCGTCAACATGGATTCGGTGATGATCGAGCTGTCGGGCAATATTGATCTGGTGCGCGGTTCTCTGGATGATTCGGTCGGCAGCCCAATGCTGCTGGCCATCAGCCCGGATATGCTGCCGGTGATGGTCGCCAGCGTCGATGCCGATGGGATGGACGCCGCTGCGCTCAGCACGCTGGTGGACGAGACGATCTCCCCCGCCTTTGAGCGGCTGGATGGGGTTGCCTCGGTAACCGGCACCGGGATGATCGAGCAGACGGTTCGGATTACCCTCGATCCCGAGCGGATCTATGCGCTCAGCGAGCAGATGAAGCAGGCGGTTGCCAGCGGACTGGATGAGGCTGAGCAAGAGCTCAATGCGGGGGCGGCGGAGATTCAGCAGGGCCTGGCGGGCATTGATGCGGCCCGCAATGAGCTGAACTCGAAACTCAATTCGACCGCAAGCCAGCTCGCTGCGGCGAGCGCCGAGGTGGATACCGCAGTAGCGAACCTCTCCGCGCTGCTCGCGCAGGAGACCTCGCTGAAGGCGGAGCGTACCGGCCTTGAGATGGAACAGACCGGCCTGCAAACGCTCTGTGATCAGTATGAAAAACTGGATAGCCAGCTTTCCGCCCTCGCGGGGATTGGCCCGCTGCCGGCGGAGCTGAACCTGCGCTGGCTGGTGGACGCGGGCGAAGATTATTTTAATGAGACCATTTTGCCGCTGCTCACCGCTTTTGCGCCCGAGCTTGCCGATGCGGCGAACTATACGGCTCTCAGCGAGTTACAAAAGGGCTACGATGCCGCCGTCGTGCGGCTGCCCCAGATTGCGGCATCGCTGGCGGACCTCGACAATCGCCGGGCGGTGATCGATGGGATGAAACCCCAGCTCGAACAGGGGCTGGAGCAGGCAAAACAGGGCTATGCCCAGCTCGAGAGCGGCAAGCTGGTTGCCTCGGTCGGCATCGCGCAGGGCAGCGCCTCACTTGAGTCCGCCGCACAGGGCCTTGCACAGGCGCAGAGCGAACTGGATGCCGCCCGTGAGCAGCTGGATACTGCACGGGAGACCGCGCTGGAACAGGCAGATCTCTCAGCGCTGCTGACCTCCGAGATGATCGGGGGCATTTTGACCGCACAGAACTTCTCAATGCCGGCCGGAAGCCTGACCGATGACGGGGGAGCGGCGCTGTTAGTCAAGGTCGGGGATACGTATGGGAGCATCGATGAGCTGGCCGATACCCTGCTGCTCGATACCGGCGAGGAGGGAATCGGCGAGATCCGGCTCTCGGATGTCGCCCAGGTCGAGCTGACCGACAACCGGGGAGAAACCTACGCCAAGGTCAACGGCAACGAGGGGGTGCTGCTCTCCTTCCAGAAACAGAGCACCGCATCTACTGCTGCGGTGGCCGACCGGCTGGGCGAGGAGATCAAGGTACTGGAAGAGGAGAACCCCGGGCTGCATATCACCCCGCTGATGGACCAGGGCGATTATATTCACATGGTTACCGACAGCGTGCTGAGTAACCTCGCGATGGGCGGCGCGCTGGCGATTCTGGTACTGATCCTCTTCTTGAGCGATCTGCGCCCGACGCTGATTATCGCGGCCAGTATTCCCATTAGCCTGATGGTCGCGGTGACTTTGATGTATTTCAGCGGCGTTACCCTCAATCTGATCTCGCTGTCCGGCCTCGCACTTGGGGTCGGCATGCTGGTGGACAACAGTATTGTTGTCATTGAAAATATCTACCGGCTGCGGGCACAGGGAATGAGCCCGGTGCGCGCTTCGATTGCCGGCGCAAACCAGGTCGCGGGGGCGATTTTCGCCTCTACCCTGACCACGGTCTGCGTCTTTCTGCCGATCGTCTTCACCCAGGGCATCTCTCGTCAGCTCTTCACCGATATGGGGTTGACCATCGCGTACAGCCTGATGGCGAGCCTTGCGGTTGCGCTGACCCTCGTGCCGGCGCTGGGCTCGGTGGTCCTCAGGAACAATCGGGAACCGCGCCGCAGCTGGTTTGACCATCTGGTCGCCGGCTATGGCCGTATGTTGGATTGGGCGCTGAATCACCGCGCGGCGGTGCTCGCCGGTGCGGGCGCGCTGCTCGCTTTTGCTTGCTTTGGCGTGACGGTTATGGGTACTGCTTTCCTGCCCCAGATGAACAGTAACCAGATGTCGGCCACCCTCACGCTGCCGCTGGATGCGGATTCGGCGCAGCGAACCCAAACCGCCGATGAACTGGTACGGCGGCTGGGTGAGATCGATGGGGTCGATACGGTCGGCGCGATGGAGGGCGGCGGCCTGATGGGCGGCGGCAGCGATGGCGCGATCAGTCTGTATATCCTGCTTGAGGATGCCAGCCGCTCCAACACCGAGTTGGCCAAGGAGATGGAGAAGGCCGCAGAAGGACTCGACTGCACCCTTGAGGTCAGCGCTTCGACAATGGATCTCTCGGCGCTGGGCGGCAGCGGCATCGAGATCGAACTGCGCGGACAGGATCTGGATGCAATGCGGCAGGCGGCGCAGGAGCTGGCCGATCAGCTTGCTCAGATTGAGGGGATTGTCGACGTCTCGGCCGGAGAGGAGACCGCTGATCGGGAACTGCGAATTACGGTGGATAAGAACGCTGCAATGGCGCGCGGTCTGACCGTCGCACAGGTCTACGCGCAGATCGCCGATGCGCTGTCCGTTGACAATACCGCTACAACCCTGACCGAAGGGGCAAACAGCTATCCGGTTGTAATCGCCGACGGCGAGAGTCTCAACCGGGAACAGTTAATGGATTATTCTCTCACAGCAAGTACAACATCGGGGGAAGAAGAGACGGTTCGGCTGTCTGAGATCGCGCAGATTACTGAGGAGCCGGCGCTCTCCTCCATTCAGCGTGAGAGCGGCGCCCGGGTACTGTCGGTCAGCGCCGGGGTGGCCGACGGCTATAACGTCGGGCTGTTGGGCCGGGAGATCAACGAGCTGCTCGAGGGGTGGCAGCCGCCCGAAGGGATTACCGCGACGCTGCGGGGTGAGAACGAGAGCATCGCGAGCGCTATGACCGACCTGCTCAAGATGATCGCGCTCGCGATAGTCTTTATCTACCTGATTATGGTCGCCCAGTTCCAGAGTTTGCTATCTCCCTTTATTGTTCTGTTTACCTTGCCGCTCGCCTTTACCGGCGGCCTGCTGCTGCTCTGGGTTTCGGGCTGTGACCTGTCGGTGATTGCGATGCTCGGATTTTTGGTGCTCGCCGGTGTTGTGGTCAACAACGGTATTGTCTTTGTCGACTACGCCAATCAGCTGCGGGATGACGGAATGGAGCGGCGGCAGGCGCTGCTGCAAACCGGCCGCGACCGGATTCGGCCGATCCTGATGACCGCGCTGACCACGGTTCTGGCGATGACTACGATGGCGCTGGGCATTGGGGATGGCGCCGAGATGACCCAGCCGATGGCGATCGTCACCATCGGCGGACTGAGCTATGCCACCCTGCTGACCCTCTTTGTGGTACCGGTGATCTATGATCTGCTGGCGGCCCGCCGCCGCCCGCCGGTCGAACTTGCAGAGGATGAAGCCGATGGGCTATAATGAGGGTGGCTCCGCAAGGGGATCACATGCCGCGGCCTAGGGCCGGGGAAGGAGAAATCAATGAAACAGAAAACCAACCGCAGGCCGCTGCCCGGCCTTGCGCTGATCTATTATCTGATGCTGGCCATCACAATGGTGAAGGATCTTGTCAGCCTGATTGAGGCAGTTCGCTTTTATCTTGAGAATCAGGTCGCCGGTTACGGTATGCTGATTGCGGCAGACTTGATGCTGCGGGCTACCGGTCTGCTGCTGAGTGGGCTGATGATCTGGTTCCTCAGCAGGCGGGATCCGCGGTTCCAGCTTACCCTGATCCTTGATCTGGCCAGCCGGATGCTGTACCTGTTGATGGCGATGTTGATTCTGAAAACCGCAGCGCCGATGGCGGCGGCCTCGTTGATCCTTTCGGCGGTCTGGTACACCTATTTCCGGTTCTCGCCCAAATTCGCGCAGGCAATGGAGCCGGAGGAACCCGCCAAGAAGAGTACGACAGAGCAATGAGAAAACGATCTGAGGATGAGAAGGCTTATGGCGGACAGCAGTAACCGGGAGGTCAAAAAAAATAACCGAATCCGAACCCTGCGCGCGGTGTTGGCCGGCGGCCGGATTTCACAGCCGGCGCTGGCGGCAGAGCTGGGGCATAGCGGACCTACGGTGCTTTCCAATATCCGGGAGTTGATTCAACTCGGACTGGTTGAGGAGATCGGCGTCTTTGACTCAACCGGAGGACGGCGGGCCAAGGCTTTCGGGCCGGTGGCCGACGCGCGGCTTTCGATCGGGCTGGAGATCACAAAGTCTCATATCGGATTGGTTGCCGTCGACCTGGCCGGCAGCCTGGTGGCGTACCGCCGCCAAGAGATGGCTTTTTCGATGTCCGATGCATATTTTCAACAGCTCGCGCAGCGGCTGGAACAGTTTATACAAAACGAGAAACTTGCGCCGCAGCGGCTGCTCGGGGTTGGAATTTCATTACCAGGTATCGTGGACGAGAGGGAACGGCTGTTGACCGATTCCCACGTGCTTCAGCTGAAGGACGTTTCCACCGATTGTTTCAGCCGCTGTCTGCCGTATTCCTGCCGCTTTATCAATGATGCAAATGCGGCGGGCCTGGCGGAGGTCTATCAACAGGAAGAGCTGAAAAATCTGGTCTATCTCTCGCTGAGCGACAGCGTGGGCGGCGCAATTCTGATAGACGGGCGGCTTTATGCCGGAGATCATCGCAGGGCAGGCGAGCTGGGCCACAATACGCTGGTGCCGAATGGGCGCCCCTGCTATTGTGGAAAATTGGGCTGCCTTGACTCCTACTGTAACGCGCAGATTCTCTCCGGGATGACCGGCGGCAGTCTGGAACGGTTTTTTGAGGGAGTGGAAGAGCGCAGGCCGGCGCTGCTCGCCGCCTGGAACGAATACCTTGAGAATCTCGCTGTGGCGGTCAATAATCTGCGAATGACCTTTGACTGCAATGTAATGGCGGGCGGATATGTCGGCAGTTATCTCGAGGAATACGGCGGGGATTTCTCAGAGCGGCTGGCTCGCCGCAACCCGTTTGAACAGGATACCTCCTATTTCAAGTTTTGCCGCCATCGGCTCGGCGCGTCGGCCCTCGGCGCCGCGCTGCTGCTGGTGGAGGATTTTATCCGCGGTCTTTAACCGCGGTTTTCTTTTTTGCACAAATTCTGTTTGAAATTATTATCCAATCAGCTGAAACTGTGCTCTGGGCCTTGACAGAAACGGTGGGGTGTGGTTTGCTTTAGGCAGTTTCTTAAGGCTTTTAATAAAGTTTTGGAGGGTTGATGATGGACGGCAAGATGCGGGTCGCGGTGATGACGGGAATCGGAAAAATGGCGTATGAGGAGCGGCCGATTCCGCAGATCAAGGATGACGAGGTATTGGTCAAGTTAGAGTATGTGGGCATCTGCGGCAGCGATATGCACTACTACGAGACCGGGGCGATCGGGGACTATGTGGTTCATCCGCCCTTTGTGCTGGGCCATGAGCCGGGCGGCGTGGTAGTAGAGGTGGGCAAAAACGTACACCATCTCGCGGTCGGCGATCGGGTCGCGCTGGAACCGGGCAAGACCTGCGGCCATTGCGAGTTCTGCCGGGAGGGAAAGTATAACCTGTGTCCCGATGTAATTTTCTTTGCCACTCCGCCCGTTGATGGAGTATTCCAGGAGTATGTGGCGCATGAGGCGGCGCTCTGCTTCAAGCTGCCCGACAATGTCTCGACGATGGAGGGTGCGCTGATCGAGCCGCTGGCGGTCGGGTTCCACGCGGCAAATCAGGGCGGCGCACACGCCGGCCAGACCGCGGTTGTGATGGGTGCGGGCTGCATCGGCCTGGTCTCGATGATGGCGCTCAAGGCAGAGGGCGTCTCCCGGGTTTATGTGGTGGATATCATGCAAAAACGGCTGGATAAGGCGCTGGAGCTCGGGGCCGACGGGGTCATCAACGGGCAGGAGCAGGACGTTATTGAAGCAGTACAGGCGCTGACCGGTGGCCGCGGATGTGATCTGGTGATCGAGACTGCCGGTACCGAGATCACCACCCGCCAGGCCATCCAGATCACCCGCAAGGGGGCCACCATCGTGCTGGTTGGCTATTCCAAGAGCGGGGAGATGTGCCTGCCGATGAGCCTTGCGCTGGATAAAGAACTGACCTTCAAGACGGTATTCCGCTATCGCCACATCTATCCGATGGCGATTGATGCGGTTGCGGCCGGAAAGGTGAACCTCAAGGGAATTGTGACCGATGTGTTCTCGTTTGACGAGATTCAGACCGCGATGGACCGCAGCGTTTCGGATAAGAGCAACATCGTGAAGGCGGTCGTCCGGATTCCGCACTAAGAAGGGAAAAGGTGAGAGAATGTTTGACATCGTCGCGCTGGGGGAGATCCTCATCGACTTTACGCCGAGCGGCGTCAATGAGCAGGGAATGACCCTGTTTGCCCGCAATCCCGGCGGTGCGCCGGCGAATGTGCTGGCAATGGCGGGGCGGCTGGGAAAAAAGACCGCTTTCATCGGTAAGGTCGGCACCGATGCATTTGGCGATTTTCTGTGTCGGATACTGACTGCGAACGGAATTGATACGGTCGGGCTCGCGCGGGATCCTGAGATCCCCACCACGCTGGCGATCGTTCAGCTCGATGAGCGGGGAGATCGTTCTTTTACCTTTTACCGCAAGCCGGGTGCGGATATGATGCTTTCCTGGCAGGAGATGGACCGCCAGCTTCCCGCCGCCGGCCGTGTTTTTCACTTCGGATCAGTCTCGTTGACCGACGATCCAAGCCGGG
The DNA here is from genome assembly GCA_944386485.1 of uncultured Pygmaiobacter sp. GTDB lineage: Bacteria > Bacillota > Clostridia > Oscillospirales > Ruminococcaceae > Pygmaiobacter. The sequence goes on from CALXBG010000082.1 coordinate 22,407, forward strand.
AGGCGACGCTGCGCGCGGCCGCGTGTGCAAAGGAGGCCGGGTGCTGTGTCAGCTTTGATCCCAACTACCGCGCGCCGCTCTGGCAGAGCGCGGCGCATGCGCGCGAGACCATCCAAAAGGGCGTCGCGCTGGCAGATCTGCTCAAGGTCTCGGATGAAGAGCTGACCTTTTTGACCGGTGAGGGCGAGATCGAGGCCGGTGCGGCCCAGCTGCTGGAGCAGGGACCGGCGTTGGTGCTGGTCTCGCTGGGCGAACGGGGATGTTACTATCACAATGCGGTGACGAGCGGTTATCTGCCGGGTTATCGGGTCAATGCGGTTGATACCACCGGGGCCGGGGATGCTTTTCTCGGTGCGGCGCTCTCGCAGCTGGGCGGCGCAGGGCATGAGGAACTGGCGCAGATGACAAAAGAGCAGCTGGAAGCCGTTTTGCGTTTTGCCAATGCGGCCGGTGCGCTGACCACAACCCGAGGTGGCGCGATTCCCGCGATGCCCACCGAGGAACAAATCAAAAACCTGATCGCTGCCGAACGGTAAAATAAGACAAAAAACGTCTCTTGCAAAGCAAGAGACGTTTTTTTAGTCGGATGTCGTTTGCACGGGAGCGTTGTTCCAGCTGCCATGCCGATAAAAGAGGATCGACATGACCGCTGCAACCACCCAGCCCACCGGCCAGGCGAACCAGATGCCCGTCTCGCCAAAGCTGCAGGCAAAGACCAGCGCGAGCACAACCCGCAAAAGCAGGTCGGTGAAGGTTGCGACCATAAAGGGCCCCATCGCCCCGGCTCCCCGCAGGATACCGTCCGAAACCAACTTGGCTGCAACCACCGGATAGAAGGGAGCGAGTACCCGCAAAAAGAGGGTGCCGGCGCCGATCGCTCGGGCAGAGCCTTCATCCATGAAGAAGCCGACCAGCTGACCGCCCCAGATCAGATACAGCAGAATGAGCGGCAGGCAGATCAGCCAGACCATCCGCAGACCGGCCCAAAAGCCCTGACGTACCCGGGCCGGTTTACCGGCGCCGATGTTCTGCGCGGTGTAGTTTGAGATGCCGTTGCCCAGCGTGGTGAAAGAGGTCACGACCATGTTGTTCAGCTTAACCGCGGCAGAATAACCCGCGATAACTGCCGGACCAAAACCATTGACCGCCGCCTGAATAACGATGTTGCCCACCGAAATAAAGCTCTGCTGCAGGATGCTCGGAATGGCGATGGTTGCGATCCGCCGCAGCAGCGCGGGGGAGAAGATCGGTGCGGGCCCGGCGTCAGGCAGCGCTGACAGCCGGCGCAGCACCGCGGCAATCGCCAGCAGGCAGCTGATCCCCTGGCACAGGAAGGTTGCCCAAGCAACCCCGGCAACCCCCATCTTAAAAGCGGTGACAAAGAGAATGTCGACAAAGATATTTGACACCGAGGAGACGGCGAGAAACACAAACGGAGTGCGCGAATCCCCTAATGCCGAGAAGATGCCGGTGGCAATATTATAGAAGATCAAAAAACACAGTCCGCCGATGTAGATCCGAAGATAGAGCGCGGAGTCGGCAAAGATCTCCCGCGGGGTGCGGATCAGCCGCAGCAGCGGCTCGCACAGCAGCAGTCCAAGGCCGGTCAGCAGCGCGGTCAGCAGACCACTCGCGATCCAAGCGGTGTAAACCGCCGTCCGAAGCTGCCGGTAGTCCTTTGCGCCAAACAGCTGAGAGACCACAACCGAACAGCCGATGTTACAGCCAAAAGCAAAGGCGATGAAGATCAGGGTCACTTCGTAGGAGTTGCCCACCGCGGCCAGGGCCGATTCGCCGACAAATTTTCCCGCCACCAAACTGTCGGCAATGTTGTAAAGCTGCTGGAAGATGATGCTCCCGAACAGCGGCAGACAGAACTTCCAAAGTACCCGCTGAGGGCTGCCCACCGTTAGATCATTGTTCATGTCGTCTCCTCCTCTTTTTCCAAACAGATTTATTATAACCCTTGCCGACACTCTATGTAAAAGATATAATTGATATTGTAGACATATCAAAAAGGCATGACAAAGGAGGAAAAACTGTGGCCCGGGAGATGCTGGTCAACTACGAGTATTACAGGGCTTTTTACCATGTCGCCCGATACGGCAGCCTGACCGCCGCAGCCCATGCCCTGCATACCGGTCAGCCGAATGTCACCCGCACCATTGGACAGCTGGAACAGGCGCTCGGCTGCCGTCTGTTTGAGCGGAGCAACCGCGGGGTCACGCTGACCGAATCCGGCCGCCGATTGTTTGACCGGGTGGCGATTGCCTGCGAGCAGCTTGAACTGGGGCAGCGGGATGTTGCGGGCGGCAGCCAGGGCGGAACGGTATTGCTCTGGGCGACCGATACGGCGCTGCGGGGTGTGCTGCTTGACCGGCTTGCCGCATACCAGCGCCGCTACCCGGATGTTCGGCTGCGGATTCGGGGTGGAAATGCGCCGCAGGCAACGGTGGCGCTGCGGCGGGGAGAAGCAGATCTCGCGGTGGTCACCGAGCCGCCCCTGCCGGAGGGCGGGCTGCAGCGGGTCCCGCTGCGCCGTTTTTCGGATCTGCTGATCGGCGGGTCACAGCACCGCGAATTTGCAGGCCGTCCTCTTGGGGTCAAGGAGCTGGGGCAGTTTCCTTTGATTCTGATGGGGCAGGGCAGCGGAACCTATGAGATGTACAGCCGGATCTATCTTGGACAGGGAATGGTGCTGCGCCCTGATATTGAAGTGGGCAGCGACGAAATAATCCCCGCGCTGGTCGCGCGGGGATTGGGAATTGCATTTGTGCCTGAGTTTTTTGCAGGGCCCGGTCTGGCGGATGGCAGCCTGACCCTCTTACAGCCCGACTTTGCGCTGCCCGAACGGAGCATCTCCGTTCTGTGGGATCCCGCGCGGCCGCCGGTAGGGGCGGCGGGAAAGCTGCTGCGCTTTTTGGAGGACGAGCCGGTCAGCGATCCTGGCCTGCCAGCTGATCCAGCGTGAGTGCTGCGGTGTGGGGAATGGGATCCCAGCTCCGCTGACGGTGCAGCAGGCTGACAAAGGTGATTGCCAACCAGCTGGCAAGGAAGAGCCAAAAAGAGAGGATGCTCTTTGCCATTCCCTGCGCGGGGTGACGGTGCAGCAACACCGCCGCAAGCGCGGCTGCGCTGGAGGCGACGGCGCTTACCAGCACCGAACCCGCAGCGGCCGCGACCGTGAGCAGAAGACCCAGCGGGGTAGGGGCGGCCCACAGCAGCATTGCCAGCGTTCCCAGCACGCCGGCAACAGCGGCTGCCATCTGGATGGCCGGGGACAAAAAGGTCAGCCAGAGGTCAAAGCTGATCATCCGCTTTTCACTAATTGCCTGTGCCAGCAGCCGGCCGCCATAGATCTGCAGCCCTTGCAGGCTGCCGGTGGTCCAGCGCCGGCGCTGCTTCCAGGACTGACGGAAGGTCAACGGCTGTTCGTCGAAGATGATCGCGTCGGGCACAAAGCGCACCCGCTCGCCGGCCAATACACATTGGGCGGAAAATTCGTAGTCCTCGGTCAGGGTATGGGTATTCCAGCCGCCCAGCCGGCGCAGCAACGCACAGCTGACCATAAAGCCGCTGCCGCCGATCAGGGAGGACAGGCCGAGAGACTCCCGCGCGGCATTGTAGAACCGGCTGAGCATCCAGTAGCAGATGGAATAACAACCGGAAATCGCGCTTTGCCGGGGATTCTTGCTGTCTCGGAACCCCTGCGCGGCTGCGGCTCCGGCGCAATAAGCATCGTTCATCCGGGCGAGAAAATCCGGATCTACCAGATTATCCGCATCGAATACGCAGATTGCATCGGCCCGACCTTCTTTCAGCAACAGGTCGGTTGCCTGCCGCAGCGCCTCTCCTTTGCCTTTTACCGCCCCGGTAGGGCGCAAAATTCGCGCGCCGTGGCTGCGCGCCACCTGCTCGGTGGCGTCGGTGCAGTTGTTGGGTACCACCAGAACTTCAAACATCGTGCGGGGATACCGCTGGGCAAACAGGCTGTCGATCAGGTTGCCGATGACCGCCTCTTCATTGCGGGCGGCAATTACCACCGCAAAACAGGTTTTGGGTGCGGCTGCGGGATAACGGGGCCGGCGGCGCAGGCCGAACAGCGCGATGACCCCAAAATACAGACTGTATATAGCCAGCAGAAGCCCGCCGGCAGTCATCAGCCAAAACAGAACAGTTCCGCGCATCTCGTTTCCCTCCTTCTGCCGGCATGGCCGGCATCCATGAT
>CALXBG010000083.1 GCA_944386485.1 uncultured Pygmaiobacter sp.
CGGCTCCGATGTTCAGCTCATGGCGGTGTTCCTGTCCCTTGCGCCACGACTTGCCAACTGTCACATGGCCGTATGCGCGGGGCGTGCTCTGGATGGTGATGATGGGTTCTTCCAGTTGCCCATCGAAATATTTGGCATTCAGCGCCCGGAACATCTTTTCAAGGTAACCAGCGGTACGGGAAGTTTTGACGGTCTCTTTCATGTTGTCGTCCTCACTTTCAAAATTCAAATCTAATCCGGGGGGATTAAAATTTTCGTTTCGTCCGTGATTCGCCAACGATTTATAAAAAGCGGATTGTCAATAGCACCGTGGAATACCGCGGCGCAGCGAGGATATGCCGCGAAAGGCTGTTGACGGTCAGATTTTTATGAATCATACTTCACGCAAGGACAAACGGAAGCCGCGACAAAGCCCCAAAGTGCCTGTCCTTGCATTTTGCACAAAATTCCTGTCTAAAATTCTAACCACACACAAAGTTAAAAAGCCTGCGGGGAGACGGTGTTGAAATACACCGTCTTTTTTGCTAGAATTATGAAATATCAGTTTTATCGTTTTTAAGCGGACAGGCTGATGGAAAAAGGAAGGCCGAAAGGCCGGGAAAGGGTGAAAGGGATGACAGCGGAAATCAAGGGCGAAGATCTTCTGTGCTGCACCAGTCCGCAGCGGCTGGCGCAGAGAGAAGGCGAGCAGGTCACAGTGGAGGGCTGTGTGCATAATATTCGGGAGCTGGGCGGCATCGCCTTTGTGATCCTCCGTACCGGCCGGTATCTCATCCAGACAGTCTATGATCAAAAGGTCTGCAAAAACGAGCTTAGTGAGCTCGAGGATGGCTGCTATCTGTCGGCGGTGGGTACTGTTCGGTTGGAAAAGAGGGCTGCGGGCGGGGTCGAGCTGCTGCTCGATCGGTTTACGGTTCTCTCCCGACCGGCGGCAGCCTACCCGCTGAATATGGCTGACCCTGATCTTAAGGCGACGCTGGGAACAAATCTGGAGTATCGTACCGTTGCGCTGCGTCATCCGCGGGAGCGGGCGGTCTTCCGGATCATGGAGGGAATTGAGAACGGCTTTCGGGAATTTATGCTCGACAACGATTTTGCCGAGATCCACTCCCCGAAGATCACCGCGATCAGCGCCGAGGGCGGTGCTGAGGTATTTCGGCTGAAGTATTTCGGCAATGATGCGGTGCTCGCCCAGAGTCCGCAGTTTTACAAGCAGATGAGCGTTGCCTTTTTTGGCCGGGTGTTTGAGGTTGGCGAGGTTTACCGCGCCGAGCTGCACAACACCAGCCGCCATCTCAACGAGTATGTCGGACTCGACTTTGAGATGGGCTATATCCGGGATATGTATGATGTAATGAATATGGAAACCGCCATGCTGCGGCATGTGATGGCCTATCTTGCAGAAAACTATCAGCCCGAGATTCAGCTGCTGGGGATTCATCTGCCGGAGGTAGGAACCATTCCGTCGGTGCGGTTTGCCGATGCGCTGACCTATCTGAAAACGGTGGGCGGAGGCAAGAATCGCAACGACCTGACTGCCGACGACGAGGTGCTGCTGTGCGACCATATCCGCAGAGAGACCGGCAGCGAGTTTGTCTTTGTGACCCATTTCCCCTCGGCCAAGCGGCCCTTCTATGTAATGGACGACCCCGAGAACCCCAAAGAGGCGTTCAGCTTTGATCTGCTGTTCCGCGGTCTTGAGATTACCACCGGCGGACAGCGAATCCACGATTATGAGATGCAGGTGGAAAAGATGCGCGCACGGGGCATGGACCCGGCCGATTTTGAGAGCTTCCTCACCGCGCACCGGTACGGCCTGCCGCCCCACGGCGGTTTGGGCATCGGCCTTGAGCGGCTGACCACCAAGCTCTGTGAGCTGGCCAATATTCGTCAGGCCAGCCTCTTCCCGCGGGACATCAACCATCTGGTTCCCTGACGACAAAAAAGACAAAGCGGCGGCTGCCACACCTTTGGCAGCCGCCGCTTTTTTATAGGTCGTCGGCATCCTGTACCGGGCATTCATCCGGGTCTGTTGGACGTCCGGTGTAGCTGCCGGCGGGGTCGGTCGGGCTGGCCGGCGGATGGATCAGCTGGTTCAGCAGACGCTCAGTTCGTTCCGAAGGCGAAGCCTTTTCCTGTTTCATCTTCTCTCCTCCTTGCAGCATATTGCGGTATATATATTCTCCCGACGGGGGAGAATATATACCGGATACCGGAAGGGGGCGGTGACGCTGAGCAGGAAGAAGGCGTTTTGGGTCAGCTTTGCGCTGACACTAGGACTTTTGGTCCCCCTTTACGCGGCGGCGCTTTTTTTCGGTACTGCCGGCATCAGCCGGACGGATACCGCGGTCGCGGGCGAGGGGGTCGGTATTGCGGTGAGACGGCCGGATGCAGGGGATGCAAAGAACCTGCTGCTGGCGGTGCGGGGCGAAGAGACCACCGCCTTTTTGTTGATGCGGTTTGATGCATTACAGGGAAAGTGCTGTGTCGGCGCGCTGCCCAGGGACCTTGCACTCACCCGGGAAAACGGAGAGCAGACTACTCTGGCCGAACTAGATGATTACGCTGGTCCCGGGGTCGCGGCACAGCGATTGGCTGCGCTGCTCGATATTCGGGTTGATCACTATCTCTCGTTATCCGACCAGACGCTGGTTGGACTGGCAGGACAGATCGGGAATGTTTCAATCGATACCGATTGGCCCGAACTGGATGGGCTGACAGCACCGTTCGAGGAGGGGGAACGGGTGGTACTCTCGGCACCCGGTGCGGCGGAATTGCTGCAAAGTGCAGGTGAAAATGCAGCTGCGCTGCGCGCCCGAATTTATAGCTCCTTTTTGTTGATCGGAATGGATCGGTTGAATACGCTGATACCCGATTTTTTGCGCGCAGAGCAGGGGAACCTGAGTACCGATATCCTCGCCACCGATATTTATGACTATCAGCGGATCCTAGACTATCTCGCGCTGCTTCAGCCCGAGATGCTCTGGGGCGAGCTGGAGTGTACGGCGCAGGGACAACTGGCCGAGGAGGCCCAGCAGTTGGTGGAACAGCTGTTTCGTTGAACGGACTGCGGGCCGGGAAACGCTCAGGGATATAACATTTCCACTTATGGTATATTCTGCATCAAACTGCGGATACTGATGATAAAAATATCTAGACAGCGCGAAAGGACACGGCAATATGAAAGCAACGGGAATCGTTCGGCGGATCGACGATCTTGGCAGAGTAGTTATCCCAAAGGAGATCCGGCGTACCCTCCACATCCGGGTGGGGGAACCGCTGGAGATCTATGTCAGCGGGGCGGGGGAGATCATCTTCAAAAAGTACAGTCCGCTGGGAGAGCTTTCCTCCTTTGCCGCCCGGTACGCGGAGGTGCTTTCACGATCGGTAGGCGGCGCGGTACTTGTAACCGACCGCGATCACGTGCTGGCGGTCAGCGGCGCGTCCCGCAGGGAGTTTCTTGACCAACCTCTTGCCTCCGGATATGAACAGGCGATGGAGGAACGCAGGATGCTGGTTTATGGAGAGGAAAACACCCTGTTTCCCTTCCCCGGTGCGCCGCAGTCGGTGACGATGCTCGCGCCGATCCTCTCTCATGGGGATATTGTGGGTTCGGTTGCGCTGCTGGGCGGCGAGCCGGGAGAGACCGAGACCAAGCTGATTGGTGTGGCGGCAGCCTTTCTCGGCCGGCAGATGGAGGAATAGATCGGCATGAAACGGCAGGTACGGCGGTTTGAAAACCGCCGTATTTTTTTGTCGCTATGTAACCGATTTCCGAGGCTGCAAAAAATCGACAAAAGTATCATTGTGCGACTTTACCATAAAAATATTCGTTTATTTATGCAAAACTGCATAATTTAGTTACAAATTGGAGTAAACTTATTGACAACTCTGTTAAGAACTTTCTATAATACAGATGCGAAAACGGTTACACAGAAGTAAAAACAGGGATGTAGCTATAAATAAAAGGAGAAAGACGGATGAAAAAGGCTGTCACGATACGGGATATCGCGCGCGAAGCCGGGGTTTCATCCGCGACGGTTTCCCGCTTTTTGAACCGGACCGGCTATGTCGATCAACAGACGGGCGCGCGGATCAGCGAGGTAGTAGAGCGATTCCATTATAGGCCCAGTCGGATTGCACAGAGCCTTAAAACCAAGATGAGCCGCAATCTGGTATTGGTGGTGCCGGACATCCAGAACCCGTTTTATTCCAGCATGGCGGACAAGATCCAGAACCTGCTGCTGCGGGAGGGATACACCGTCACCCTGTTTGATTCCGGCGCGGATTTCCAGCGGGAATTGACCTGTCTGGGCCTCGCAGAGTCGATCGGAGCGGACGGGATTCTTTTTGCCTCAGTTTGGGCCCGGCAGACGATTCTCAACGAATTGGCCAAGATCGGGGTGCCGGTGGTCATGATCAATTCTTATGGCGCCTGCCCCTTTGATTCGGTGCATGGGGTTCGCAGCCAAAGTACCTATCTGGCCACCCGCCATCTGATTGAACTGGGACATCGGGAGATCGCATTTGCCGGCGGAACGCCGGAAACCGCTATTGCCCAGAGCCGCAAGAACGGCTATCTCAAGGCGATGAAAGAGGCGGGGCTGCCGGTGCGGCAGGAGTACGTATTTGAGATGGGATTCGACAGCGAATCCGGCCGCAAGTGCGGTACTTATTTTTCGGCATTGACCCAGCTGCCCACCGCAATCTGCTGCGCCAATGATCTGATTGCGCTCGGGGTGCTTCAGACGCTGCTGGAGCGCGGGTTTCGGGTCCCGCAGGACGTCTCGCTGACCGGGGTGGACAACATCGAATACAGCGATCTTTGCAGCCCCACCCTCACCTCGGTAATCAACGACAGCGGCGAATTCGCCAGACTGGCGGTCAGCGCTCTGCTTGAGCGGTTGCGCGGCAGTTACGAGGGTGAGCCCAGAGAGTTTTTGATCCCCCGCAGATTGGTAAAGCGGGCAAGCACGGCACAGCCACAACGAAAGGAGAGACAAGAGTGAAGATTCTGAATCTTGGCTCGCTGAACATCGATAAGGTGTACAGCGTGCCGCATTTTGTCGAGGCGGGGGAGACGTTGTCCTCCTCCAAGATGGAGATTTTCAGCGGCGGCAAGGGACTCAACCAGTCGATCGCGCTGGCCCGGGCCGGGGCTGAGGTCTATCACGCCGGCGCGATCGGGGAGGATGGCGAAGAGCTTCGTCAGCTGATGGCGGACTCCGGCGTACATACCGACTATCTCCAGACGTTGCCCGTCGTTACCGGACATGCCGTGATCCAGCTCACCCCCAAGGGACAGAACTGCATTATCATCTCCGCGGGCGCCAATGGCGAGCTGACTGAAGCCTATATTGACGAGGCGCTCTCCCATTTCTCTGCCGGCGATGTGCTGCTGGTCCAGAATGAAACCAATAATGTTCCCTATGCGATTCGCGAGGCAAAGGCGCGCGGGATGAAGGTCGCCTTCAACGCCTCTCCCATCAGCGAGGAGCTGCTGCATTATCCGCTCGAGTTGGTCGACTACTATCTGATCAACGAGGTGGAGGGCAAGGCGCTCGCCGGCGAAGAGGCAAAGGGGAATGAGGAAATTCTCGCGGCGCTCAAGAAGAGATTCCCCAACGCGGCAATCGTGCTGACCGTCGGTAAGGACGGCGTGCTCTACCAGTATGGCGACGAGCGGGCGAGCCACGGAATCTATGACGTTCCGGTGGCCGACACCACCGCGGCGGGGGACACCTTCTGTGGATTCTTCCTCGCCAGCACCGCCAAGGGCTTGACGGCGGCCGAAGCGCTGCGGATGGCAAGCCTTGCCAGCAGCCTTGCGGTCAGCAAGAAGGGTGCGGCAAACAGCATCCCGACCTGGTCCGAGGTCGAGCGGTTTGGCGCCAGCGCGAAGCTGATCTGAACAAAAGCCTTGAAAGCGGCATACGGCCGCTTCAAAAATACCAAAAGACGAAAGGAAGAGTTGATTATGGCAAAATTGGTTGCACCGACCCCGCACATTCAGGCACAGGTGGGAGAGATTGCCGAGACCGTTCTGCTGCCCGGCGATCCGCTGCGGGCTAAATTTATCGCTGATACGTATCTTGAGAATGTCAAGCAGTTCAACCAGACCCGGAACATGTTCGGATTCACCGGCACCTACAAGGGCCGCCCGGTCTCGGTCATGGGCACCGGCATGGGCTGCCCCTCGATGGGTATTTACAGCTATGAGCTGATCAACATCTATGGCTGCAAGAACCTGATCCGGATCGGCACCGCCGGCACGCTGCAGCCGCAGGTTCATGTCAAAGAGATGGTCTTCGGCATGGGCAGCTGCACCACCAGCAACTATGTTGCGATGCAGGGCCTGCCGGGCACCTTCGCCCCGATCTGCAGCTTCGAGCTGCTCGAGAAGGCGGTTGCGAGCGCCAAGGCGCTGGGCTACAAGTACCATGTCGGCAACATCCTCTCCTCCGACGTCTTCTATGGTGTCGATCTGCCCCACGGCCGGACCTGGGCTGAGATGGGCGTTCTCGCGGTTGAGATGGAGTCCGCTGCCCTCTACACCAACGCGGCCGCGGCCGGCGCCAACGCGCTGTGCATCCTGACCATTTCGGATGGTCCCGATGAGGTCACCACCGCTGAGGAGCGGCAGACCGCTTTCACCCAGATGATGGAGGTCGCGCTCTCCCTCGCCTGAGGAGTAAGATTGCGAGAAAGGAAGTCATCCAATGTCAAAAGATCTGACCGCTCCCACCCCGCATATTGGGGCGAAGGTGGGAGAGATCGCCGAGACTGTTCTGCTGCCCGGCGATCCGTTGCGGGCGAAATTCATCGCCGATACGTATCTTGAGAATGTCAAGCAGTTCAACACCACCCGGAACATGTTCGGCTTTACCGGTACCTATAAGGGACGTCCGGTCTCGGTCATGGGCACCGGCATGGGCTGCCCCTCGATGGGGATTTACAGCTATGAGCTGATTCATGTCTACGGCTGCAAGAACCTGATTCGGATCGGCACCGCCGGCGCCCAGCAGCCCTTTGTCCATGCGCGGGAGATGGTCTTCGGCATGGGCAGCTGCACCACCAGCAACTATGCAGCGCTGCAGGGATTGCCCGGAACCTTCTGTCCGATTTGCAGCTTTGAACTGCTTGAGAAAGCGGTTGCAAGCGCCAAGGCGCTGGGTTATAAGTACCATGTCGGCAACATTCTTTCAGGCGACACCTTCTACGGCGTGGATCTGCCCCACGGCAAGACCTGGGCAGAGATGGGGGTTCTCGCGGGCGAGATGGAGTCCGCCGCCCTCTATACCAACGCCGCGGCGGCAGGGGTCAACGCCCTTTGCATCGTGACGATTTCGGATGGACCCGAGGAGATCACTACTGCCGAGGAGCGGCAGACCGCTTTCACCCAGATGATGGAGGTCGCACTCTCGCTGGCATGAGCGGAAACGGCAACAAAACGGAGGATAAAATTCCAATGCAGAAAAGACCTTTTATCATTGACTGCGACACCGGGACGGATGACGCCATCGCGATTATCGCCGCGCTTTACAGCGAGGAGGTAACGGTGCGGGCGATCACCTCGGTCAACGGCAATGTTGAGCACAAGTATGTCTGTCACAACAACCTGAACCTGATGGAGTATCTCGATCAGAAGGTGCCGGTGGCAAAGGGTGCGAATATGCCCTTCCGGGACAACGGCCTGCACTCCCACGACGGGACCCACGGCAAGACTGGCCTGGGAGATCTGACCCTGCCCGAGGCGCAGCACACCGATTTTGATCCCCGCATCGCTTCCCGTGTGATCTATGAGACCGCGCTGGAGGAGAAGGGCGAGCTGGAGCTGCTGGTTATCGGACCGATGACCAACATCGCCATTGCGCTGCTCGAGTACCCCGAGCTGCCCAGCCTGATCAAGCACATCTGGTTTATGGGCGGCGCTGCGGTGGGCGGCAACGTCAATACCACCGCCGAGTTCAACATCTGGGTCGATCCCGAGGCCGCTCATGTGGTAATGGAGAGCGGTATCCCGATGACGATGGTCGGTCTGGATGTGACCGAGAAAGCCGCGATGATCGAGGAAGACGCCGCCGAGCTGCGTGCCTGCGGTACCCGGGCTGCGAACTTTGTCGCCGACCTGCTGGACTATATGTTCCGCCGCCGCGACAAGGGGCAGGAGGATGCGCTGATGCACGACGCGCTGGCGCTTGGTGCGGCGCTGTGCCCTGATTGTCTGGAGTGCAAGGACTGCTTTGTTGATGTTGAGTGCTTCGGACAGTACACCCGTGGGCACACCGCTGTGGATCTCAAGGGCCGCAGCGGCAAAAAGCCGAATGTCTCGGTTGCACTTGGGATCGATGTGCCGATGTTCCGCCGCTGGCTGGTCGACGCGGTGAAAAAGAGCGCGGAGTACGCCGGCTGATGAACGCAGTACTGGTTCGGGATAAAAATTTCTACCGCAACCTGCTGGCGCTGACCTTTCCGATCATGCTCCAGCAGCTGCTGCGAATCAGCGTGGACACCGTCAACAGTATCCTTTTGGGCAGCATCGACCAGCTGCAGATGTCGGCGGTCAGCCAGGCAAATCAGGTCTTCTTTATCTTTTACACGATCTGCAACGGTTTTGCGGTTGGCACCTGTGTGCTGGTCGCCCAGTACTGGGGCAGAAAAAATGTCGAGGCGATTCGCACCATCCTCGCAATTTCGCTGCGTGCGATTGCGACCTTTGGCGTGATCGTCAGCGTATTGGTCATCGCATTTCCCACCGCCTTTATGCGGATTTACAGCAGCGATCCCGCCCTGATCGAGCTGGGCGCGGGGTACCTGCGGCTGGTGGCTCTGATGTACACCCCATGCGCGATCAGCGTAATGATCTTCGGAGCCTGTCGCGGTGTGGAGCAGGTGCGGATCATTCTGGTGACCAACATCGTTTCCTATTCGGTTAACATTGCATTGGACTACTGCTTGCTGTTCGGCAAATTCGGTTTTCCGAAGCTTGGAATTACAGGAATTGCCATCGGAACCATAATTGCACGGCTCATAGAACTTGTTTTTTGCAGTAGTTTTATGTTAGAATCTGAACAGCGGATTCATTTCAGACTTGCTGATCTCAAGCGGAAAGACAAGCAGCTCAGCCGTGACTTTTTCAAGGTTGCGTCCCCGATTGTCGCCCACGAGATCATCTGGTCCTTCGGCACCAGCGCCGGCAGCATGATCACCGGACAGATGGGTACAGCACCTGTTGCGGGCTTCAATGTCACGACTGTTCTGTATGATTTGTGCTCGAGCGTCGGCAACGGTTTCCTCAACGCCAGCAGCGTTGTGATCGGCAAAACGATTGGCAGCGGCGATAAGGAACGGGTCAAGAACCAGGCGCGTACCATTCTGCTCATCGGTCTGTGCATGGGCTTTGCGCTGGGCGCGCTCACCTTCTTTGTGCGTGGGCCTTTCCTGTCGCTGTATAATCTGGAGCCCGACGCCGTGGTCTATGCCCGTCAGTTTATGACGGTTTACGCCTGCATCTGGCCCTTCATCATGCTCGAGTATGTCGGCATGATCGCGATTCTGCGCGCGGGCGGCGACGGCAAGACCGGCTTCTACACCGATATTGTCGCGATGTGGCTGACCACCATTCCGATGGCGGCGGTAGCGGCCTTCTGGCTGAACTGGCCCCCGGTGGTCGTGGTTGCAATCGTTAAGACCACCATCATTATCGAGGCGGTCGTCGGTGTCATCCGTGTGTTGTCGATGAAGTGGATCAAGGACCTCACGCGGGGATGATCCGCAGATGAACGGAACCCTCTTTCCATTTCGGAAAGTTAAAAAAGAGTTCAAAAAAAGCAAAAGGAGAAAGAACATGAAAAAGTTTGCATCCATTCTTCTGGTAGCAGCGATGGCTCTGTCTCTGGTCGCCTGTGGCGGCGGGGACTCCTCCACCGCTGGCGGTTCCTCTGCTGCGGCGGGCGGTTCTTCCGCTGCTGCCGGCGGCGAGAGCAAGGGCAAGATCGCGTATGTCGTGGGCAACCTCGGCGACAAGTCCTTCTCTGACTCCGGCGAGGCTGGCATGAACATCCTGCGCGAAGAGGGCTGGGAGGTCAAGACCGTCGAGACCGGCGACGCCTCCAAGGCTGACAAGTATGAGGACTACATCCTCGACGTTCTGGATCAGGGCTACGAGTACATCGTCGCTTCCTCCACCTACATGGAGATCATGGCCAAGCTCGCTCCGGATTATCCCGATGTTAAGTTCGTCGGCTTTGACGACAACTGGGAGGACGATCGTCTGCCCGAGAACATGACCTGCATCTTCTATGCTCAGAACGAGGGCTCCTACCTGGTTGGCATGCTGGCCGCCGGCATGAGCCAGACCGGCACCGTTGCGGTTGACGTTGGTGTTGAGAACCCCGTCATCGGCGACTTCGTCACCGGCTACATCAACGGCGTTCTGGACTACAATGCTGCGAACGGCACCGACGTCAAGGTTGTCAAGGCTGCCGTCGACAGCTGGACTGAGCCCACCAAGATGAAGACCCTGGTCGAGAATCAGATCCGCGACAACAACGCTGACATCTTCTATCAGGTTGCCGGCGGTTCCGGCGACGGCCTGTTCGAGGCCTGCATGGGCGCTGAGGGTACCTGGGCCATCGGTGTTGACTCCGACCAGTACGCGCAGTACATCGATTCCGAGACCCCCGAGAAGGCTGAGGTTATCCTGACCTCCATGCTGAAGGAAGTCGGCAACTCCTTTGTCTCCCTGTTCCACAGCATCGAAGAGGGCGACGATTCGATGTGGGGCACCACCATCGTTCTGGGTCTCGCTGAGGACTCCGTCGGCTATGTCGACAACGAGTTCTTCCAGACCAACGTCCCCGAGGATCTGCGCAACCAGATGGCTGACGCTGCCGAGAAGATCGCTTCCGGCGAGCTCGAGGTCAAGAGCTACTACGACTTCGCTTCCGCTGACGAGTACAACGCTTACGTTGAGTCTGCGGGCTGAGATCTGAATTTGTAGTAAAACCAAACCCCTGCGTAGAGGTTAAAAGTGTTTGACCTTGCGCGGGAAGGAGAGGCCGGCGGGCAAGGCATTTGCCCGCCGTCCCCCTACCTGCCGCCGGAGACGGAGACAGGTAGGGGGACGGCGGACGGGGAAAAAACAGGCCACACAGCAGCGGCTGTCCGCCGCCGCTGCAAATAAGCGAAAAGGGGGGGTTATTGCATGGCAGACGAAGTACTGCGTATGCAAAATATCACCAAGATCTACCCGAATGGATTCGTTGCCAATAAGGACATCACCTTCGGTGTCGGCGCTAACGAGATTCACGCTCTGGTAGGTGAAAACGGCGCCGGTAAGACCACACTGATGAAGATCCTCTTCGGCATGGAGCCGGCGCAGGAGGGCAAGATCTTCATCAACGGCAAAGAGGAGAAGATCGCCAACCCGCTGGATGCTATCGCAAAGGGCGTCGGCATGGTGCACCAGCACTTCATGCTGGTTCCCTCGCTCTCGGTCGCGGAGAATGTGACCCTGGGAGCTGAGCCGATGAAGGGCGGCCTGTTTGATTTCGAGGGCGCGGTCAAGGCCACGCAGGAGATCGCGGACAAATACAACTTCAAGGTGGACGCCCGCAGCAAGGTGCGGGATCTGAGCGTCGGCCAGATGCAGAAGGTCGAGATCCTCAAGGCGCTGTTCAAGGGCGCCAAGATCCTGATCCTCGACGAGCCGACTGCGGTTTTGACCCCGCAGGAGACCGAGGAGCTGTTCGAGCAGCTGTTCACCCTGCGTGACAGCGGCGTTTCGATCATCTTCATCTCCCACAAGCTGGAAGAGGTCATGCGGATCTGCAGCAAGGTCACCGTTCTGCGCCACGGTCAGTGCATGGGCACCCATGACACCGAGGGGCTCAACGAGGCGGCGATCTCCAAGCTGATGGTTGGCCGTGACGTCGTGCTCAAGATCGAGAAAGAGGACCCCAAGCCCGGCAAGCCGGTCGTCTCGATCAAGAATCTAATTAAGATTAACTCGATCGGCAAGCACGTCATTGATGGCGTTTCGTTTGACATCCATGCCGGCGAGGTTGTCGGTATTGCCGGTGTTGAGGGCAACGGCCAGACCGAGCTCAGCGAGGTGCTCGCGGGCCTGAGCAGCTTTGCCTCCGGCGAGGTCAAGCTGAACGACACCTCGATCGCGGGCAAGAGCGTGCGCGAGATCCGTGATCTGGGCATGGCCTACATCGCCGAGGACCGCATGGTCGAGGGCGTGGCCGGTGACATGTCCATCAAGATGAACATTATGGCCGACCGGTTTGAGAAGAAGGAGTTCAAGAATTCCATCTTCATGAACGAGAAAAAGATCAACGAGACGGTCAACCAGTACATCAAAGAGTTCGAGATCTCCTGCGACGGTCCGGATCAGCCCGTTCGTATGCTGTCCGGCGGTAATATCCAGAAGGTCGTGGTTGCCCGCGAGTTCACCAGCGGCGCCAACTTCATCCTTGCCTGCCAGCCCACCCGCGGCATCGATGTCGGCACCGCCGAGATGATCCGCAAGACCATTGTGCGTAAAGCGCGCGAAGAGGGCACCGCCACCCTGCTGATCTCTGCCGACCTCAACGAGGTTCTGGAGTGCTCTGACCGGCTGCTTGTCATGCACAAGGGCAAGGTCGTGGCTGCCTTCCCGAAGGCCAACGAGGTTTCGGAGGAGACGCTGGGCGAGTACATGCTGGGTGTTAAGGAAATGACTCAGGAAGAGATGGAGGCCCTGTTATGAACAAAACACAAAAAATTGAATCCGTAATGGAGGTCGTCCGAATCCTTGCCGGACTGCTGATTGCTTATGCGGTGGCGCTGGTCACTCTGCTGCTCATCAGCGACGAGCCTGCGTACATCATCCAGCAGTTTATCCTCGGACCTTTCTCCTCCGCTCGCCGTATCGGCAGTATCATCAACCTGGCGATTCCGTTTACCATCTGCGGTCTGTCGATGTGCTTCATGTATGCGGTCAACAAGTTCAACCTGATCGGTGAAGGTATCTTCATGTTCTCCGCCTGCATGGTCAGCCTCGTGTCGATCAACATGGCGAATATGAATCTGCCCGCTGTCGTGATGGTTCCGCTGATGTATGTCGTGGCAATTATCACCGGCGTCGTCTTCGCCTTCATCCCGGCGATCATGGACCGCAAGTTCAACGCCAACGTCGTTGTCGTCTCCCTGATGCTCAACAGCGTTATCGCGTATCTTGCCACCTGGGTTATGCGTTACTTGATGCTGGACAGCGGCATTGCCTATCTGGGCTCCAAGGAGATCCCCGAGAGCGTGCAGCTGCCCTCGATCCTCGGCAAGTTCCGGGTCCAGTCCGGTCTGATCGTCGCGGTGATCTGCGTTGTGCTCGTCTCGCTGCTCTTCTATAAGACCACCTTTGGTTGGAAGATGCGGATCGTCGGTGCGAACCCCCGGTTCGCGACTGCGGTCGGCATGTCCGCGCTGGGCGTCTCCTTTGCCGCACAGCTGGCCGGCGGTGCGTTTGCCGGTATCGCGGGTGCTACCGAAATGATGTGCAACTATACTCGTTTCCAGTGGACCGCTACCACCCAGCACGGCTTTGACGGCCTGCTGGTCGCGGTTCTGGCCAAGAAAAACCCGGTCCTCGTGCCCATTGGCGCTCTCTTCCTCGCCTATATCCGTATCGGCGCGGACGTGGTCAATACCAGCGGTGATATTCCCACCGAGTTTGTCACCGTTATTCAGGGCATCATTATCCTTCTGGTCGCGGCCGAATCCTTCCTCTCCGGCGTGAAGAACAAGATGATCTTCAAGGCTGCCGAGAAAGCGGAGAAGGAAAAGAAGGCTGCCGCAGCGGCCTGAGAAGAAAGGAGAAGACAGCATTATGAGTATTGACTGGGTTGCATTTATTGCGGACGGTATCAAGATGGCGACCCCTCTGGTCTTCGCCGCC
>CALXBG010000084.1 GCA_944386485.1 uncultured Pygmaiobacter sp.
CTCTAGCGTGACAGGCTAGCGTTCTAACCAACTGAACTACCGGGCCGTATGGCAGGGGCAGAAGGACTTGAACCCTCGGCACGCGGTTTTGGAGACCGCTGCTCTACCAACTGAGCTATACCCCTCTATCGGGCAGCCCTTAAGTGAGGGCGCTCCAATATAATACCCAAAACTGAGAAGAAAGTCAAGCCCCTTACAACAAAAATTTCAAAATTTTTGCAGCAAAAGGAAAAATCGGGCAGAATTGAAGGTCAAACCGGGTCCGGCAGCTGGGAATAGATCTCGTCAATCGGCCCGCCGCCGACCACGAGACCGTCCTGATAGAGCACCGCCGCCTGACCGGGTGCGGGCGCGCGCACCGGCTCATCAAAGCCAAGCAGCAGGCCGCCGGCGGTGCGCTGAAGGACCCGGCAGGGCGCCGGTTTTGCAGCCGAGCGGATCTTGACGGTGTACTGTCCACCGACCTGCAGCCCGCCGCCGTGCTCGACGAGATCAGAGAGAGAGACGGCAGCGTAAAATTCCTCGCCCGCCTCTCCGAGCAGAATATCTCCATTGGGCAGAATACGGCGGACAAAGACCGGGCGGCCCAGCGCGATCCCCAGCCCACGGCGCTGGCCAACGGTGTACCGCAGTACCCCCTTGTGCGGGCCCAGCGGGGTGCCGTCCGGCGCGATGAAGCGGCCGGCAGCGGCGTGGTAGCCTGCCCGCTCGATATAGCCGGCATAGTCGCCGTCCGGGATAAAACAGATTTCCTGGCTGTCCGGTGCATCCGCCGCGGCAAGACCGGCCGCAGCCGCCCGCGCGCGGATTTCCGGCTTTTCATACTCTCCAACCGGCAGCAGAAGACGGCGCAGCACCGACTGTGGCAGCCGGTAGAGCATATAGCTCTGGTCGCGTGCCTCGCTGACCGCCCGGCGGGGGAAATAAAAGTCTCCCTGTCGTGCGATACGGGCGTAGTGCCCGCTTGCAACCCAGAAGATCCCCAGCTCGTCGGCAACCTCGCACAGCAGATGAAACTTGACCAGCGGATTGCAGATAAGACAGGGGTTCGGGGTGCGGCCGGCGCAGTAATCGGCGCAGAAGGGCGCGATGACCTTGCGGCGAAAATCATCCGCGCAGTCCCGCACCGTCAATGGAACGCCGAGTTGATCAGCCGCAGCCTGTGCCGCGGCAACGGCATTTTCGTGTGCGTCGGAAAAACGCAATACCAGCGCGGCAACCTCATAACCCGCCTCGCGCAGCAGCTGCACACAGACAGCGGAATCCACCCCGCCGGAAAGGGCGACAAGTACCCGGCGATCTGCTTGCTCCATCTCTCTATCCTCTCGTTATGGGGCAGATTCAGCCCCGGAATTTCTGGCTCTCGGCCACCGCCATCGCGTCGCAGCGCTCATTTTCGGGATGGCCGGCGTGCCCTTTGATCCATTGATAGTGGATTTTATGCGGCTGGACGGCCTCGAGCAGCTGTTGCCAGAGATCGGCGTTCAGCGCGGGCTTTTTATCGCTCTTGCGCCAGCCGTTGCGCCGCCAGCTCTCAGCCCAGCCCTTGGACAAGCCGTCCATCACATATTTGGAATCGCTGCACAGGGTGACCTCGCAGGGCTCCTTGAGCAGCGAAAAGGCGCGCAGCACCGCCGTTAATTCCATTCGATTGTTGGTTGTCTCGGCCTCGCCGCCGCTGATGGCCCGTTCAATGTTGCGGTAGCGCAAAATCGCCCCCCAGCCACCCGGACCGGGATTGCCGCTGCAAGCGCCATCGGTATAGATTGTGACCTGTTTCATCGCTCTCTCCTGTATGCGGGAATCTAAAAAAGAATAATCCTATTATAGCCTGAACGCTGTGCCGATACAAGGAGCGGCATAATCCCGAGCAAAACGGTCAATAGTTTGGTAGCCTCCATTGAAAAAAATGGGAAAATCAGAAAATTACATCCCGTTTTCCAAAATAGTTCACGGAAGGAGTAGGAAAAAATTGTTGATTGTGATATAATCATACCAGATTATTTGTGCCAAACAGAGAATTCGGTCTGTGAGGCCAAGGCGCGAGAGGTAAAATATGGCTTGCGCGGCACAATTTTTGGATGAATGTACACAGCAGGTGTACTTTTAATAGGCGTTGACCCGATTGGGTAAAGCCGAAAAACATCAAAATACGGACAACGGAAGGACGAGATGCGCTGTGGCGGGCCGATGCGGGCCGGCAGACGCAGTTGGAAAGCGGCGTTCCATTCCCGGCAGGGGAAATGGGGCGGGGCTTTTCTTTGGGTTGCGATTCAGGCGTAAACGACCGGCATCGCGATGTCTTCCCCACAAAGTTTCCCCGGGGCCGTTGTTCTGAAAAACGGAGGAAAGACGATGGATGAGATGACAGAGAAGAAATTATCCGAGAAGAATGTAGAAAACGCAAAACCCAAACGCAGAAACTATTCCCGCCGTCCCCGCACGGCAAAACAGGCCGACGGCAACGCCGCGCGGGCGGAGCAGCCCCGTCAAAAGGGCGCACAGTCCCAAAAGCCGCAGGCGAAAGCGGAGGAAAACAAGACCCGCGCACCCCGGCAGCCGGCGGCCGGCCGCGGCACACCGCGCGGCCGGCAGAAGCAGGCTTCGCCCGCCGCAGCAGCGGCTGCGGCCGCGGCACAGCCGCGCACCAAACAGCCGCGTCAGCAGCGCAGGGGAGGAAAATCCGCCGAGCTGAAGATCATTCCGCTGGGGGGCCTTGGAGAGGTCGGCAAGAACATTACCCTTTATGAGTGCGGCGGGGATATGTTCCTCGTCGACTGCGGGTCGATGTTCCCCGACAGCGAGATGTTTGGGGTGGATCTGGTGATTCCGGATTTCTCCTATCTGGTTGCTCACAAGGATCGGCTGCGCGGTATGGTTATCACCCACGGTCATGAGGATCATATCGGCGCGCTGCCCTATTTTCTGCGGCAGATCAACATTCCGATCTATGCCACCCGGCTCACCTGCGGTCTGATCAAAAACAAGCTCGCAGAGCACGACCTGGTCAGTTCAACCGAGCTGCATGAGATCCTGCCCGGCCAGGAGATTCGGATGGGCTGCATGAAGGTGCGGGCGATCCGGGTGAACCACTCGATCCCCGACGCGGTCGCCTATGCGATTGATACGCCGGCCGGCCTGGTGATTCAGACCGGCGACTTTAAGATCGATTTTACCCCTGTTACCGACGAGACAATCGACCTGGCCTCCTTCACCGAGTATGGCAGACGGGGCGTGTTGGCTCTGCTGGCCGATTCCACCAACTCCGAGCGTCCGGGATTTTCCCGCAGCGAGCGGTCGGTCGGGCAGAGCTTTATGAGCCTTTTTTCGCAGGCTGAGGGCAAGCGAATTATCATCGCAACCTTTGCCTCTAACCTGCAGCGGATTCAGCAGATCATCGATATGGCGGTCAAGTACAACCGCAAGGTCGCGATTTCGGGCCGCAGCATGGTCAACAACACGACGATGGCCTTCGAGCTGGGGTACCTCCACGCCCCGGAGAACATCATTGTGGACATTGAGACGATTCACCGTTACCGCCCTGAGGAGCTGGTGATCGTCACCACCGGCAGCCAGGGTGAGCCGATGAGCGCTCTTTCCCGGATGTCGGGGGGTAGCCACCGAAACGTACGGGTCGGAGAGGGAGACTTTATTATCATCTCCGCTACCCCGATTCCCGGCAATGAAAAGATGGTCACCAAGGTGGTCAACAGCCTGCTGCGGCTGGGCGCCGAGGTGATTTATGAGAGCATGTACGATGTGCACACTTCCGGCCACGCCTATCAGGAGGAGCAGAAGCTGATGCTCAGCATGGTCAAGCCGAAGTTCTTCATCCCGGTCCACGGCGAGTACAAGCACCTGAAAAAGCACGCCCTCACCGCGGCAGGCGTGGGGATTCCCGAGAAGAACATCGTCATCTCGGACATCGGCGACGTCATCTCGATCACCCAGGACAAGATCGCGATCACCGACACGGTACCCGCCGGCCGGGTGCTGGTCGATGGCCTCGGGGTCGGGGATGTCGGCAGCGTGGTGCTGCGGGATCGCCGTCACCTGTCCCAGGACGGGCTGATCATCGCGGTCGCGGCGATCGATGCGGCGACCGGCAGGCTGGTTGCCGGCCCGGATATCGTCTCCCGTGGCTTTGTCTATATGAAAGAGGCCGAAGGATTGATCGCCGACGCCAAGGCGGTAACCCGCAAGGTGATCGAGCAGGCTGAGCGGCGCGGCGGGCGCAGAAACCTCGAGGAACTGCGCGGAACGGTGCGGGATCAGCTTTCCAACCTGCTCTACCGTAACACCAAGCGCAGCCCGATGATTCTGCCGATCATTCAGGAGGTCTGAGCCGGCTTTCGGAAGACGGGCAATTTTGCCGTCGAATTGAATTGAATTTCAGCGCAAAAAAAAGTATAATAGCCTCAAGTATCTCCTTGCGGGCTATTATACTTTTTTTCCATCCGGCGTAAAATGAAGCGGGGGCCCGCGCAGGCCGGGAGGAGAAAAAGGCGGCAAACTTTTGGGGGCGTTATGAAAAAGAGACTCATTACGGTGGACATCGTTCTGGTCATCCTGTCGGTGATCTGTGTGGGATTGACCATTGCGCTGGGCCTGGTGAACCTGACCATGATGCTGATCGCGGTGGCGGTACTTTCGGTCCTGCTGATTGTACTGCTTCTCAACATCAAGCGGCTGCGCCGGTTGATTGCAAAGCTGCTGCACGGCGCGGGCTATGAGGACAGCCTGACCCAGCACTCGCTTGCAAACCTGCGGCTGCCGGTTCTGATTCTTTCGGGCAAGAGCATTATCTGGTACAATGAGGCGTTCTCCGCCGGCGTCTTGACCGGTCAGGAGTACTATTTGCAGAGCGTCTACAAGACGATTCCCGGCTTTGACCCGGAAAAGGCATCTCGCCCCGGCGGACAGAGCATCGAGATTGAGGGACATAGTTTTACCGTCTTTGGCGGCGGAACGACCAAGGGCGACGGGCTGTTTGTGGCCTATTTTGTCGACGATACCGCCCTCAAGACCGAGGCGGCGGAGTACCATGCCACCCGGCCGGCGGTGCTGCATATCACAGTGGATACCTACGAGGATGTGCTCAAGGATCTCAAGGACAGCGAACGCGCCGCTCTGACCGGCGAGATCGATCGGGTTTTTGAGAAGTTCATTGCGGGCACCAGCGGCTTTCTGCTGCGGCTGTCCTCTTCCCGTTATCTCGCGGTGATGGAGGAGCGGCATATTGCCAAAATCATTGAGGGACGCTTTGCGGTACTCGACCGGATGAGGGAGATCGGCAACGAAAACGGGGTTGTGACCCTCTCGATCGGGGTCGGCCGCGGCGGCGCGACCTTTTCCGAGTGTGAGAAGATGGCCCGGGCCGCGCTGGATATGGCGCTGGGACGGGGCGGTGACCAGGCGGCGGTTCGCACACCGGACGGCAGCTTTGAGTTTTATGGCGGGGTCTCCCGCAGCGTGGAGAAGCGCACCAAGGTCAAGAGCCGGATCATCGCCAGCGCGCTGAGCGACATTATCCGTCAGAGCGACAGCGTGCTGATCATGGGACACAAGATGTCGGATCTGGATGCCATCGGCGCGGCGATCGGTGTGCTGCGCTTTTGCAAGATTCTGGACAAACCCGCGGCGATCACGGTGGATGAAAAGCACACGCTGGCCACCAGCCTGATCACCCGGTTCCGGCAAAACGGATTGGGCGAGGATTTCATCAGCCCGGCGGAGGCGCTGGAGGGGATTACCGGCCAGACGCTGCTCATCATCGTGGACACTCATGTGCCCCACCTGCTGGAATCCGCAGAGCTTTATCGCCAGGCCAAAAATGTGGTGGTTATCGACCACCACCGCAAGATGGTCGGGCACATCGACAATGCGGTGATCTTCTATCACGAACCCTATGCTTCCTCCACCTGTGAATTGGTGGCCGAGCTGCTGCAATATGTCGGGGAGCGGGAGGATAGACCTACCGCGCTCGAGAGCGAGGCAATGCTCGCCGGCATTATGCTGGACACCCGGGACTTTGTCATTAACGCCGGGGTGCGAACCTTTGAGGCCGCGGCCTATCTGCGGCGGATGGGAGCACAGACCCAGAATGTCAAGCGATTGTTCTCGGGCAGCTTAGAGAACTACATCAGCCGCGCTCGGCTGGTCAGCGAGGCGGTGCTCTATAAGGGCTGCGCGATCGTGGTGTCGGACAAAATCCCGTCGGACAGCAGCGTCATCGTGCCGCAGGCGGCCAACGACCTGCTCTCGATCGACGGGGTTCAGGCCAGCTTTGTCGCGATGGATATGGGCGATTTTATCAGCGTTTCGGCCCGCAGCTACGGCGAGCTGAACGTGCAGCTGATCATGGAAAAGCTCGGCGGCGGCGGACATCTGACAATGGCGGGCGCCCAGATGCGGGACGTCAGCCTTGAAAAGACCAAGGTTTATCTGATGGCGGCGATCGACGAGTACCGCAAAAATCAGGAGAATGAGGATGCTGCGGCTGCGCGGCGTCGGGAGAATGATTAAGAAGGAGAGAGATGTATGAAGGTAGTATTGAAGGCCGATGTAAAGGGAACCGGCAAGAAGGATCAGATGGTTGAGGTTTCGGACGGTTACGCCCGCAACTTCCTGCTGCCCCGGGGTCTGGCGGTCGCGGCAAACGCGGCGGCGGTCAACGAGGTGAAGACCAAGGAGAGCGCAAAGCGGCACCACGCCGAGGTTGAGCTGGAGCAGGCCCAGCAGACCGCCCGGATCATCAACGGCACGACCGTTGTCGTCAAGGCCAAGGCCGGCCAGGGCGGGCGGCTGTTCGGCGCTGTGACCGGCAAGGACATCGCCGAGGCGCTGGCCAAGAGCGCGGGGGTCACGGTGGATAAGCGCAAGGTGGTGCTGGACGCCGATATCAAGAATTACGGCCGGTACGACGTGGAGATCAAGGTCTATCCCGGTGTGAGCGCCAGGATCGTCGTCTCGGTCGAGGAGTAATACCCGGCGGACAAAGCAAGAACAAAAGGCAAAGGAAACGGTATGGAAAACCAGTCTCTGACATTTGAAAATATGGGGGTGCAGCTGCCCTATAACATGGAGGCGGAGCAGGCGGTGCTGGGCGCCGCGCTGCTGCAGAGCGACTGTATCCCGACGCTGGTGGAAAAGCTGCGCCCGGAGCAGTTCTTCGCACGGCAGAACGGCGCGATCTTCGCCGAGCTGGTCCGGCTGTTCACCAGCGGCGCGGCGATCGACTTCGTCACGGTCCTCAGCGCGGTGATGGATGCCGGCGTCTTTCCTACTCAGGAAGAGGCGAAGGTCTATCTGACCACCCTGGCCGAGACGGTACCTTCGATCTCGAATGTCGAGCACTATGCCGGTATTGTCTATGAGAAATACCTGATCCGGCAGCTGATGGGAGCGGCGCGGGAGATTCTGGAACAGTCGGCCGAGGAGTCGGACGCCGACCTGTTGCTCGAGAGCGCCGAGCAGAAGATCTATGAGATCCGTTCGGGCCGGGATCAGAGTGCGATGCAGCCGATCTCGAGCACCATCATCGACACCTACAACCAGCTGCAAAAGATTTCGGGACCCGACCGGGAGAAGTATCTGGGCATCCCGACCGGGTTTACCTATCTGGACAAGATGCTCACCGGCATGGGGCGAAGCGACCTGATCATCCTCGCCGCCCGCCCCGGCATGGGAAAGACCAGTTTTGCGCTGAACATTGCGACCAACGTGGCAAAAAAGCAGAAGATCCCGGTGGCGATCTTCTCCCTCGAGATGACCAAGGATCAGCTGACCAGCCGTCTGCTCTCGAGCGAGGCGGCGATCGACAGCCAGAAACTGCGTACCGGCACCCTGTCCGGGCAGGACTGGGTGGATCTGGCACAGGCCAGCGACATCCTGGCCCGCGCGCCGATCTATATGGACGATACTTCGGCGATCACGGTGCCCGAGATCAAGGCAAAGGTACGGCGGCTGAACCAGGACCCCGCAAAGCCGAATGTCGGGCTGGTGGTTATCGACTATCTCCAGCTGATGAACTCCGGCCGCCGGATCGATTCCCGGGTGCAGGAGATCAGCGACATCACCCGAAATCTCAAGATTATGGCAAAGGAGCTCAATGTGCCGATCCTCTGCCTGTCCCAGCTTTCCCGTAATACCGAGCGCAGTTCCAACCGGGATCACCGGCCGATGCTCTCGGATCTGCGGGATTCCGGTTCGATCGAGCAGGACGCCGACAGCGTGCTCTTTCTCTATCGCGAGGCCTATTACGACACCGAGGGGCAGAGCGACACGACAACCGCCGAGTGCATTGTGGCCAAGAACCGTCATGGCGAGGTCGGCACCGTCAGCCTGGGATGGGACGGCGCGCACACCTGTTTTATGAACATTGCGTTTAACCGAAATGATGAGTATTGAACAAGCGGTCACCAGATTCTTTGCGGACCTTGCGCCGGCGCGGGCGGGGGATACCGTCCTCTGCGCGCTCTCGGGCGGGCCGGATTCGGTGACCCTTTTTCATCTGCTGCGAACGGTTCTCCCGGAGCGGGGAATCGCGCTGGCCGCGCTGCACCTCAACCACGGGCTGCGCGGCGAACAGGCGGACCGGGACGAGGCGTTTGTGCGCCGGTTGTGCGAGCGCTGGCAGGTGCCGCTCATCGTCGAGCGGGCCGAGATGCGCCGGCGCGCCTGGCCGGCAGGGGAGAGCGAGGAGAGCTTTGCCCGCGCGCTGCGGTATGATTTTTTTGAGCGCGCCGCGGCCAGAATGGAACAGGAACGAGACGGACGGAGCTGGGTCGCGACCGCGCATACCGCGAGCGATAATGCCGAGACGCTGCTCTTCCGGCTGGCGCGGGGCTGCGAGATGACCGGCGCGGGCGGGATCCCACCGGTGCGGGGGCGGTATCTGCGCCCGCTGCTGACGGTCACCCGCGCACAGATACTGGCCTACTGCGGGGAAAACGGATTCGATTACGTCACCGACGAGAGCAATCTGCAGCCCTGTTGCAGCAGAAACCGGCTGCGGCTGAATGTGATGCCCCAGCTGCGGCAGGTCAACTGTCGGGCGGAGGAAAATCTCGCTGCCTTCGCGGCACAGGCGCGGGAGGATGCCGCCTTCCTCGGAAAATTAGGAGCCGAGCTGCTCGCGCAGGCTGCCGACGGCGCCGGGTGGCGCTGCGACCGCCTTGTCGCGGCGCCCGCACCGGTGCTGCGGGCTGCTTTGGCCGGACTGCTTTCCGGCTACGGCTGTGCCGACCGCGGGCGGATCGAGCGTTGCCGGCAGGTGATTGCGGGGGAGCGGGCTGGCGCTCAGTTGTCAGACCGGCTGAGCGCACGGCGCAGCGGGGGCGTGTTTTATCTGGAAGAGCCGCAGGAGCCGCCTCCGCGCTGGGAACTTCCGTTTTTTGTGGGGGAGACCACCCTCCCGGACGGCCGAAAACTGGTTGTTCGGTTGCGAGAGTATGAAGAAATCGTAAAAGTTTGCAAACAGAGGAAAAAAGAGTTAAAAATTTTCGCGGATTATGGTATGATAAATAAGATTTCCATCTTCCGCACCCGCCGCGGGGGCGAAACCTTCCGGCCGGCCGGGCGTGGGGTGACCAAATCTCTCAAGAAATTGTTCTGTGAAGAGGGAATTCCACGTGCACAGCGGGACCGGTTGATTCTGCTTGCCGCAGGAGATCGGGTCTTGTGGGTGGAAGGACTGGGTTTTTGTGAGGAATTGCTGCCCAGCGCGGATTGCCGCAGGGTGGCGGAGATCAAGTTGCTGGAATCGGAGGAATGAAAAATGATGAAGGACGATATCAAGAAGGTTTTGCTCAGCGAGGAGGAGCTGCACGCCAGAGTTGCCATGCTGGGCGCGCAGCTGAGCCGCGACTATGCGGGAAAAAATTTGCTCATGGTCTCGGTGCTTAAGGGTTCGGTGGTCTTTATGGCCGACCTGATGCGGGCGATCTCTGAGCCTGCCGAGATCGATTTTATGGTGGTTTCCTCGTATGGTTCCGGTGTAAAAAGCAGCGGCGTGGTTAAAATAGTCAAGGATCTGGACATCAACCTCGAGGGTAAGGATATCCTGATTGTGGAGGATATTCTGGACAGCGGCATGACGCTGGACTATATCAAGGGGATGCTGCTCGATCGCAATCCCTCCTCGATCCGCATCTGCACCCTGCTGGATAAGCCCGCGCGGCGCAAGGCGGATATTCAGGCTGATTACGTCGGCTTTACCGTGCCCGACGAGTTTGTCGTCGGCTATGGCCTGGATTACGATGAGCGGTATCGCAACCTTCCCTATATCGGGGTACTCAAGCCGGAGGTCTACTCGATCTGAGCACCAATCCCTTCCTTTGTATCCCACCGGCCGGCGGTCAGTTCCATGCGGCAAAGGAATTTTGAGAGCCGTTCTAAGACGGCAGTTGGAGTGAAACAGCGTTGAATAGAAAACCAAACAGAAATACTGCGAGCCTGATCATCCTGCTCGCGCTGGCGGCGGTCCTGGCCTTTTTGATCTTCCGGATGCCGACCACCACCATCAGCATGAAATATTCTCAGGTCCTGCGCTATTTTCAGGAGCAGAAGGTCAAGAGCTTTACCTATGACCTGAACGACGGCGAACTCACGCTGGTGATGTCCGCTGAGGACGCGCAGGCCGCGCTCAAGGAGACGCAGGAGCTCAATGGTCTGTCCCAGATGACCATCATTGGTTTTGGACAGACCGGCGGTCAGCAGAGCAGCCAGCAGAGCGCGCAGGGCGGCCAGCAGGAAGAAGCGGCCGACCAGCAGTTGACCTACACCGTGCCCTATGCCTCTCTCTTCCTCCAGCAGGTCATGCCTTATATTGAGGAATATAACGAGGCGCATCCTGACGAGCCGATGGTCTACGACATCCTGCCGCAGCAGTCCACCCCGATGTGGCTGAGCTTTTTGCCCACCATCCTCTCGATGCTGGTCCTCGGCGGCCTGTTCTGGATGATGATGCGTCAGTCCGGCGGCGGCGGTGGCGTGATGAACGTCGGCAAGGTCAAGGCGAAGGATCAGGCCTCCGAGGGACGCCATGCCACCTTTGCCGATGTCGCCGGTGCGGACGAGGAGAAGGCCGAACTGCAGGAGATCGTCGAGTTCCTCAAAAACCCGGCCAAGTTCACCACGCTGGGCGCGCGGATCCCGCGCGGCGTGCTGCTGGTGGGCCCTCCGGGTACCGGTAAGACCCTGATCGCCCGCGCCTGCGCGGGAGAGGCCGGGGTGCCGTTCTATTCGATCTCCGGCTCCGACTTTGTAGAGATGTATGTCGGCGTCGGTGCTTCCCGTGTGCGGGATCTGTTTGACAAGGCGAAGAAGAACGCCCCCTGCATCGTCTTTATCGATGAGATCGATGCGGTTGGCCGCCAGCGCGGCACCGGTCTGGGCGGCGGTCACGACGAGCGGGAGCAGACGCTGAACCAGCTGCTGGTTGAGATGGACGGCTTCACCGCCAATGATGGGGTCATCGTCATCGCGGCCACCAACCGCGCGGATATTCTCGACCGCGCGCTGCTGCGCCCGGGTCGGTTTGACCGGCAGATCTATGTCGGGCTGCCCGATGTGCGGGGCCGTGAGCAGATTCTGCGGGTGCACACCCGCAACAAGCCGATGGCTCCCGACATCAATCTCTCAACCATCGCAAAATCTACCCCGGGCTTTACCGGCGCGGATCTGGAGAATCTCGTCAACGAGGCGGCGCTGCTCGCTGCGCGCCGCAACAGGAAGGCAATTACCCAGGCCGAGATCGAGGAGGCCAGCATCAAGGTGATTGCCGGCCCGGAGAAGAAGAGCCGGGTCATCACCCCGAAGGAGCGCCGGCTGACCGCTTACCATGAGGGCGGACATGCGATTGCAACCTACTACTCCAAAACAGGCGATCCGGTGCACCAGATCACCATTGTGCCCCGCGGCGCCGCCGGCGGCTTTACGATGAGCCTGCCGGAGGAGGATTCCAACTATATGACCAAGAACCAGATGGAGGACGAGATTGTCATCCTGCTGGGCGGCCGGGTCGCGGAAAAGCTGGTGCTGGACGACATCTCGACCGGCGCCTCGAATGACCTTGAGCGGGCGACCTCGATTGCCCGGGCGATGGTCACCCGGTACGGCTTCTCGGATCGTCTGGGACCGGTGGTCTATGGAAACGATCCGGGCCAGACCTTCCTTGGCCGGGACTTCTCGCAGGGCCGCGGCTACTCCGAGACGGTTGCAGCTGAGATTGATTCCGAGATGCGGGAGCTGATCGACAACGCCTATGACCAGTGCGCTGAGATCCTCAACAGCCATATGGATCAGCTGCATCGGGTGGCGGCGGCGCTGCTCGAGCGGGAGACGCTGTCGGGTGATGAGTTCCATGCGTTGATGGAAGGCAAGGAATTGCCCGCGCAAAAGAAGGAACATTCCTCCGCATCGCAGCCGGAGCCCCCGGCACCACAGCCTGAGCAGCAGCCCGAACAGCGGGACGACGCCGTGAAGGATGTACCGGAGCAGACTCCTTCCGTACAGGATTCAAAAGCGGAACAGAGTGAAAATTGAGTTTTGACAGGCGGGCCGGAACGGGGTTCCGGCCCGCATTTTGCGCCTGTTCTCCGCGCCGTTTTCTTGACAAGGCCGGACGAAAAAGTGTTTAATAGTGAAGAAAACAACAGTAAAATAATCAGCGCGCCGACGGCGCGCCCGGGCGGCGGATAAGCTGCCCGCAACCACAAGCACAGGAGGCAAGCATGCCCAAAAAGCAGCCGGTATACGATAATGAGAGCATTTCCAGCCTGAAGGGCGCCGAGCGGGTGCGTAAGCGCCCCGGCGTCATCTTTGGATCGGACGGAATTGAAGGGTGCGAACACGCGGTTTTCGAGATCCTCTCCAATGCGATCGACGAGGCCCGCGGGGGTTTTGGCGACCGGGTCTCGATGACCCTGTTCAAGGACGGATCGATCGAGGTCGAGGACTTTGGACGCGGCATCCCGGTGGACTATAACAACAAGGAAGAGCGGTATAACTGGGAACTGCTTTTCTGTGAGATGTACGCGGGCGGCAAATACGATGTCGACGGTGCAAACTACGAATATTCGCTCGGCCTCAACGGTCTGGGTCTGTGCGCCACCCAGTACGCTTCCCGTTGGATGAAGGCGGACATCTATCGCGACGGATTCCACTACCACCTCGACTTCGAGCGGGGCGAGAATGCCGGCGGACTTCAGAAAGAAGCGGTCAAATCCAAGCGAACCGGCACGATCATCCGCTGGTTGCCCGACCGGGAGGTTTTTACCGACATCAACATTCCTACCGAGTATTTTCTTGACGTGCTCAAACGGCAGGCGGTGGTCAACGCGGGGGTGCTGTTCCAGCTGCATGACCAGCGCACGCCGGGCGGGCAGACGACCGAGTTCCGGTACGAAAACGGCATCGCCGACTATGTCACCGAATTGGCGGGTGAAGACGCGCTGACCCCGGTGGTCTTTCGCACCGGCGAGGCCCAATGCCGTGACCGGGAGGACCGGCCGGAGTACAAGGTGCGGATGAGCGCCGCTTTCTGCTTTTCCAACAAGCGGCAGCTGCTGGAATACTATCACAACTCCAGCTGGCTGGAGCATGGCGGCAGCCCCGAACGGGCGGTCAAGACTGCGTTTGTCAACCAGATCGACGCCTATCTGAAAAGCAAAAATCTATACAAAAAGGGTGAGAGCAAGATCACCTTTGCCGATGTGCAGGATTGCCTGATCTATGTCTCAAGCAGTTTTTCCAATGTCACCAGCTATGAGAACCAGACCAAAAAGGCAATCACCAACCGGGGCATTGCACAGGTAATGACCGAGTTTCTCAAGCACACGCTGGAGGTTTACTTCATCGAGAACCCCGATGAGGCTCAGCGGCTCTGCAGCCAGGTACTGGTCAACAAGCAGAGCCGGGAACATGCCGAAAAGACCCGGCTGTCGATCAAAAAGAATCTGACCTCCCAGATTGACATTGCCAACCGGGTGGCCAAGTTTGTCGATTGCCGCACCAAGGACCTCACCCGTCGCGAGTTGTATATCGTGGAGGGCGATTCCGCGATGGGAGCGGTTAAAACCAGCCGGGACAGCGAATTTCAGGCGATCATGCCGATTCGGGGAAAAATCCTCAACTGCCTGAAATCGGATTACAGCCGGATCTTCAAGAGTGACATCATCACCGACCTGATCAAGGTGCTCGGCTGCGGCGTCGAGCTGGACGGCAAGGTCAAGAATGATCTTGCGGTTTTCAGCCTGGACAATCTGCGCTGGAGCAAGATCATCATCTGTACCGATGCCGACGTTGACGGCTATCAGATCCGCACGCTGGTGCTGACCATGATCTACCGTCTGGTGCCTACCCTGATCGAAGAGGGGTACGTCTATATCGCAGAGTCTCCTCTGTATGAGATCGAGAGCCGTGGAAAAACCTATTTTGCCTATACCGAACCGGAAAAAGCGGATATCCTTGGACGGATCGGGGAGAACAAATACACGATCCAGCGCTCAAAGGGACTCGGTGAGAACGAGCCCGAGATGATGTGGCTGACCACGATGAACCCCGAAACCCGCCGGCTGATCAAGGTACTGCCGGAGGACGCAAAGCGCACCGCCGAGGTTTTCGACCTGCTGCTGGGCGACAACCTCACCGGACGCAAAGAATATATCGCAAACCACGGCTACGAGTATCTGGATGAGCTGGATGTCTCCTGATGAATACAACGGCGCCCGCGCGGGCGCAAGGAAAGGAAAGAGAATCCCCTAACTATGGCGAAAAAACAGCCCAAAACCAAAAAACGCGCGCCGCTGCAGCGCCCCCAGCTGGGGGATGACGTCGAGATTCTCGACGCCGGCAGCGTGATCGAGAGCCGGATCACCCAGACCCTCGAGAGCAATTATATGCCCTATGCGATGAGCGTCATCGTCTCCCGCGCGCTGCCCGAGATCGACGGTTTCAAGCCCGCGCACCGCAAACTGCTGTACACCATGTACCAGATGGGACTGCTCAAGGGTGCACGGACCAAGTCCGCGAATATCGTGGGCAGCACCATGCACCTCAATCCCCACGGCGATCAGGCAATCTATGACACGCTGGTTCGGCTCTCCCGCGGCAATGAGAGCCTGCTGCTGCCCTATGTCTCAAGCAAGGGCAACTTCGGCAAGGCTTATTCGAGGGATATGGCCTATGCCGCTTCCCGTTATACCGAGGCAAAGCTGGAGGATGTCTGCCGCGAACTGTTCGCCGACATTGACAGGGATACTGTTGATTTTGTTGACAACTACGATGCTACCACCACCGAGCCGACGCTGCTGCCGGTGACTTTTCCGACGATTCTGGCAAACAATACGCTGGGCATTGCGGTCGGCATGGCATCCAATATCTGTTCCTTTAATCTGGCCGAGCTCTGCGAGACCACCATCTCGCTGCTGCGGGATGAAAAGCATAACCTGCTCTCCACTCTCAAGGCACCGGACTTTGTCGGCGGCGGCCTGATCCTCTATGACGAGGAGGAACTGCGACGGATCTATGAGACCGGCCGCGGCAGCGTGCGGGTGCGCGCGCGGTATGAGTATGACCGGGAGAACAACATGATCGAGATCACCCAGATCCCGCCGACCACCACCGTCGAGGCGATTATGGACAAGATCGCCGAACTGGTCAAGGCGGGCAAGCTGCGTGAGATCAGCGAGATGCGGGACGAGACCGATCTGGGCGGTCTCAAGCTGACCTTGGATCTCAAGCGGGGACAGGATCCCGACAAGCTGATGGGCCGGCTATTCCGTATGACCCCGCTTGAGGACAGCTTCTCCTGCAACTTCAATGTTCTCATCGCCGGACAGCCCCGGGTGATGGGGGTGCGGGAGATCCTCACCGAGTGGGCGGCTTTCCGCGCCGACTGTGTGCGTCGGCGGACCTACTTCGATCTGCAGGGCAAGGAAAAACGGCTGCACCTGCTCGAGGGGCTTGAGGTTATCCTGCTGGATATCGACAAAGCAATCCGGATTGTGCGGGAAACCGAAGAGGACGCCGAGGTTGTACCCAACCTGATGATCGGTTTCGGCATCGACCGGGTGCAGGGCGAATATGTCGCCGAGATCAAACTGCGTCACCTTAACCGGGAATACATCCTCAAGCGCACCGAGGAGATCGCCGGTCTCAAGGAGGAGATCGCCGCGCTGCGGGATGTGCTTGAGCACCCGTCCAAGATCAAAAAGATCATCATCGGTGAGCTGGGCGAGGTCTCGAAGAAATACGCGCAGCCCCGCCGCAGCGAGATTCTCTATGATATTCCGCAGGCCGAGCAGGAGGAGACGGAGCCCGAGATGCCGGATTATCCGGTCACCGTCTTCTACACCGAAGAGGGCTATTTCAAGAAGATCACCCCCGCTTCGCTGCGGATGAGCAGCGAACAGCGGCTCAAAGACGGGGACAGCGTGCGGTATGAGTTTGAGACCAAAAACAATGCCTGGCTGCTCTTCTTTACCAATAAGGCGCAGGTCTACAAGTGCCGCGTGGGGGATTTTGCCGATACCAAGGCCAGCGCGATGGGCGAATATCTGCCCGCCAAGCTCGGAATGGAGGAGGGAGAGACCCCGATCTTTGTCACCGTGACCGAAGATTACCACGGGCATATGCTGTTTGTCTTCCAGAACGGCAAGGCCGCGAAGATCCCGCTGTCCAGCTACGAGACCAAGCAAAACCGGCGCAAGTTGGTCGGGGCATATAGTGATAAGGCAGAACTGGCGGCAATCCGTGAGCTGCCGCAGGAAGCGGAACTTGCAATTCAGACCTCGGGGGGACGGATGCTGCTGGTTCACAGTACCCAGATTCCGGAAAAGACCACCCGAAACTCGATTGGTGTTTCGGTTATCACCCTCAAAAAGAATGCCCGGATTACCTCGGTCAAGATGGCCGACGACCTTGAGCTGGCAAATCCGCATCGATACCGGGTGCGGACTCTTCCCGCTGCGGGCGCACTATTGCGAACCGAGGACGTGGCCGAGCAGATCAGCCTATAAAGCCAATATTCGAAAGGGGGAAAAGCCATGCGTTGTCCGAATTGTGGCGCTCAGAATACTGACGGCGCCTATTGCAGCAACTGTGGTGCGGCGCTGCTGACCGGAGAACTGCCGGAGGCGGAGCAGCAGCTGGTGCGGCGAAATGTTTCCTACTACGCGCGTCGATTCGCACCAATGCGGTCCGGCAAGGTGCTCAGCTGGAACTGGGCTGCTTTTTTCCTGGGCCCGCTCTGGTTATCCTATCGAAAGATGACGATCCCCACCCTGGTCAGCGTTTTTTTGCTGGAGGGAACCTTCTGGTTCGACAAATTGTGGTCTGCCCCGCTTTTGATGCTGCTCATCGGCGCGCTGGGCAACTGGGTATATTATCGATATGTCCGTTTTTGGAGTGTCGTGTGCGCTACGCGCCCTGCGGAACAGCTGGAGCAGGCATTTGCCCGCCGTGGTGGAACCAGCATCCTGGGGGCGACGGCAACAGCGGCGTTGATCATTGCGCTGGCGCTGTGGTGGATGCGGTTTTTTAGTCATGCCGCAGTACTCTTTTCGATCCGTGGATGAATGTACAAAAGGCCGGGCTTAGCCCGGCCTTCGACATCATCGGACGCTGCGGATCCTCATTCCGGTTCCGCAGCATGTCCGAAGACGATTTGCGGAAGGGGGTTTAAGTATCCGTTTTGATGCGATTTCCGTGATGTAATGGTAGTTTTGCCCCGATACCGGGATTTATACGCAGTATAAACAAATTTTACATGCCTTTTCCCGATGGGAATACTTGCTTTTGCAACCGGGGTGTGATATAGTAATCATGTTATCTTGTAGGGAGGTTCTGAGATGAGCGTTTTGGAGATCATTAGCGGTGGCCTGTTGATTCTGGCCAGTCTGGTGATTATTTTTATGGTTTTGGTGCAACAGCCCAGCAGCAGCGGGCTCTCTGGTGCAATCGGCGGGGGTGAGGCTCTCACCTCTCAAACCCGTACCCGCACGAGGGACGAAAGCCTTGCGAAGTGGACGAAGATCGCGGCGATCCTCTTTTTTGTGGTGACTCTGGCCGTGAATCTGTTTGGTGTGTTCGCGAAATAACTGCCATTCCGGCCCGCCGTATTGTTCGGCGGGCTTTTTCTGTAAAAGTATACTCCTGTTTGGCTAAGCGCCGGCAATTGGGCGCAGGGAAAGGAAGAGCAAAGGTATGTCGCTGAGAGAGAAAATCTTAAAAGAACTGGAAAAACACCCCCGGAAGGCCAAAGAACTCAAGTCCAAGCTGGGCGAGGAAAAAAAGGTTTCGGTCGCACTTGACTTTCTGGTCAAGGACGGACTGGTCGCAGAGCGGGACGGCGTCTATTTCCGCAAGGCCCGTACCCCGCAGCCGCAGGTTACCGGCGAGGCGGTGAAGTGCACCATCGTCAAGCTGGCCAAGAATTTTGGCTTCGCCGCGCCGATTGTTGAGGAGGACAAGCCCGCAGCGGAGAAACCGGCGGACTTCTTCATCCCCGGTCGCTTTATGATGGGAGCAATGCCCGGCGACGTCGTGCTGGTTCGGCGGATGGTCGGCGGCCGTGGGGAGGACGAGGGACAGGTTGTGTCGATCGTCGAGCCCAACAACAAGCTGGTCGGTGTGGTCGACCGGGTTGATGGCAAACTGGTGCTGCTGCCGGATCGCTGTCCGGCGCTGCCGCTGCAGATCAAAAAGAGCGCCGACGGCGGCGCACAGGTCGGAGAGAAGGTTGCCGCAGAGATTCTTGAGCGGGGGGACAGCCATCGGGACCATCGGGTGGGCATCGCACAGTGCTTCGGTTCATCGGACAATGCCAAATCCTGCACTAAGGCGATTCTCTATGCCAACGATATCGTCAAGTCCTTCCCCGGCAAGGTCAAGGCGGAGGCCAAAAAGCTGGAGGATGCCAAGGTTGATCCCGCGGATCTGGCCGGACGACGGGACTTCCGCGATCAGATTATTTTTACCATCGACAGCGCCGACACCAAGGATATTGATGATGCGATCTCGCTGATCCGAACCGAAAACGGCTACCGGCTCGGGGTTCATATTGCCGATGTCAGCCACTATGTCCGCCCGGGCAGCGCGCTCGACGATGAGGCCTATCGCCGTGCGACCTCGGTCTACACCCCCGGTTCGGTGGTACCGATGCTGCCCCGGCAGCTCTCCAACGGTATCTGCTCCCTCAACGAGCAGGTAGACCGCCTCTGCTTCTCCTGCGTGATGGCGCTGGACCTCACCGGCAAGGTCATCGACTTCGAGTTCTGCAAGGCGGTGATGAGAAGCCGGGTCAAGGGCGTATATAGTGAGATCAACCAGATCTATGATGGTACAGCGGATGAAGCGGTACAGAAAAAATACGCCGATTGTCTGGATACCTTGATGCTGATGCGGGAACTGTACGAAAAGCTGGTTGTGCGCCGTGCGGCCCGCGGCAGCCTTGAGATCGAGACCGGCGAGGCCAAGATCATTCTTGATGCGGACGGCAAAGCGGTTGATGTAAAGAAGGTCGAGCGCGGAATTGCCGAGCAGATGATCGAGGAGTTTATGCTGCTCGCCAATACCAGCGCGGCCAAGATGGGCAAAAAGCTCAAGGTTCCCTTCCTCTACCGGGTGCACGAGCTACCCGATCCCGACCGGGTCGAGCGGCTGCATGATTCCCTCACCGCGATGGGGCTGAATGTCGTCTTTGCCGGCGAGACGCCCACCCAGCTCGAGCTTGCCAAGCTGCTCAATGATGCCCGCGGTACCGGGATCGAGCGTGCGGTGCACATCAATGTGCTTCGCAGCATGGCAAAGGCAAAATACCTCAGCGAGCCCAAGGGCCATTTTGGCCTTGCGCTTGCCGACTACACCCACTTCACCTCGCCGATCCGGCGGTATCCTGACCTCATCGTCCACCGGATTCTCTCCGAGGCGCTCGCCGGTGCCAATGAGAAGGAGCTCACCGGGAAATACGGTGACTTCGTCGAGGAGGCGGCGCGCCATACCAGCGAGCGCGAGGTGCTCGCGATGGTCTCTGAGCGCAGCGCGGACGATTGCTATAAGGCAGAGTATATGGCCGACAAGATCGGGCAGGAATTTGACGGTACCATCTCTTCGGTAACCAACTTTGGCATCTATGTCGAGCTGGAAAATACTGTCGAGGGTCTGATCCATGTCAGTCGGTTGTCCGACGGTGAGATGACGCTGGCCAACAGCATGTCGCTGGTGGACTCGCTGACCGGCAAGAGCTATCGCATCGGCGACCCTGTTCGGGTCAAGCTGATCGGTGTGTCGGTCTCGGCGGGCAACGTCGATTTTGATCTCGTCAAGAACTAAGTGAAAAGGCGACTCCGTCGCGGTTAAACCTGCGGCGGAGCCGCTTTTTGCCCAAAAGAAAAAGAGTGCGTTTTTGTCGAAACTATGTTATACTGTATCTGTTATCTCCATTTTGGAAATATGAGTCAATGAAACGGAGCGAATGCCATGGCAGAGACGATCATTATTGTTGATTTTGGCGGGCAGTACAACCAGCTGATCGCCCGACGGGTGCGGGAGAACAATGTTTACAGCGAGGTTGTCCCCTACGGCAAAGCGTTGACGGAGATTAAGGCCAAGCAGCCCAAGGGAATTATCTTTACCGGCGGCCCCGCTAGTGTTTATGAGGAGGGCGCGCCCACCATCGATCCCGAGGTTTTTCGCCTCGGTATCCCGGTGCTGGGAATCTGCTACGGCGCGCAGCTGATGGCTTATCTGTTGGGCGGCAAGGTCGTGCCTCCCGTCGCACGGGAATATGGCCGGGTGCCGGTCAAGACCAACGGCGGCCTGATGGGCAGCATTGTCTCGCAGGGCAACAGCTGGATGAGCCATGGCGATCAGATCGAGACCATCCCCGAGGGCTTTGTTGTCACCGCGACCAGCGAGACCTGCCCTGTTGCGGCAATGGAGAACGCCGCCGCCAAGCTTTATGCTGTTCAGTTCCACCCCGAGGTGCAGCACACCGAGTTCGGCAAAGAACTGCTGCACGCGTTTTTGTATGATGTCTGCGGCTGCAGCGGCGACTGGACCAGCGCGGGCTTTGTTGAGCGCACCGTCGCGGAGGTCCGTGCCGAGGTCGGCGAGGAGCGCCGGGTGCTCTGTGCCCTTTCGGGTGGTGTCGATTCTACCGTTGCCGCAGTACTGGTACACAAGGCGATCGGTGATCGGTTGACCTGCATCTTTGTTGATCATGGCCTGCTGCGTAAGGATGAGGGTGACCAGGTCATGAACACCCTCACCAAAGAATTTGATATGAATATTATCCGGGTCAACGCGAAGGATCTCTTCCTTGGCAAGCTGGCCGGGGTCACCGAGCCGGAGGCCAAGCGCAAGATCATCGGCAGCGAGTTTATCCGGGTCTTTGACGCCGAGGCGGCGAAGCTCGGCAAGATGGACTATCTGCTGCAGGGTACTATCTATC
>CALXBG010000085.1 GCA_944386485.1 uncultured Pygmaiobacter sp.
CAATTTTGATGCGGGTACAAGGCAAAGGGCCGAAGGCACCCTCTGTGGTTGTCGAGGCACTTTAACGAAGTAGCCGCGCAAAAGTGGCCTTTTTACGGCGTCGTTTTCTTGCGTCACCGCGCCTTTAGGGTGGGAATCTTTCCATTGTCTCCACCGTGTGCATTCGCGCCGGTCGTCTGGCCGACCAAAATAGAGGAACCGCTGGAAAGGCCAAAGGAAACACAGGTCACCATAAAGACAATCGGCATTGTGCAGCCGATCGCACCTAAAGCATTTGAACTGACAAAGTGCCCCACAATGACAGCGTCGATTACGCTATACAGCTGCTGTAACAGATTGCCCGCAAGGATAGGCAGACTGAAGAACAGCAGCGTTTTTACCGGTGCGCCGGTAAGCATTTTTTCCTGCATGATGACTCCCTTCCAAAAAATAAAGCGGCATGCCGTTTTTTCGGTATGCCGCCTGAATCCAAACTGATAGAATATAAAGCGGCCGGGGGTACTTTTTTGGATAACACAAAAAAGACCTCCGACCGCCTTTTTAACGCAGACCACAATCAGCGCTAAAATCCGCTTACAGCATAACATATGCTTCGGATACTGTCAACACTCCAAACAGACACAGATCCACACAGGTTAATCCAGCTTGAGTACAGCGGTAAAAGCCTCGCTCGGAAGCTCGACAGTACCGATCTGCCGCATCTTCTTTTTGCCTTCCTTCTGCTTTTCCAGCAGCTTCTTCTTGCGGGTGATGTCGCCGCCGTAGCATTTGGCAAGTACGTCTTTCCGCAGCGCCCGCACCGTCTCCCGCGCAATGATCTTGCCGCCGATTGC
Organism: uncultured Pygmaiobacter sp.; assembly: GCA_944386485.1. Taxonomy (GTDB): domain Bacteria; phylum Bacillota; class Clostridia; order Oscillospirales; family Ruminococcaceae; genus Pygmaiobacter. The sequence continues at coordinate 834 of CALXBG010000085.1, forward strand.
CGCCTGAATCGGAACTTCAAACAGCTGGCGGGGAATGTTGTCCTTTAGCTTTTCGCAGATCTTGCGTCCCCGCTCATAGGCCTTGTCGGCATGGACGATCAGGCTCAGCGCGTCAACCGGGTCGCCGTTGATCAGGATATCCAGCCGTACCAGCTTGGAGGTCTCATAGCCCTTGACCTCGTAGTCATAGCTGGCATACCCCCGGGAGAGGCTTTTGATTGCATCGAAGAAATCATAAACAATCTCACCCAGCGGAAGCTCGTAATGCAAATCTACCCGGGTTGCATCCAGATACTTCATGTCCCGGAAGATGCCGCGCCGGTTCTGGCAGAGTTCCATCAGACCGCCGACATACTCGGTCGGGGTGAAGATATGCCCGTTGACATAAGGCTCTTCCGCCAATTTGATACTGGCAGGATCGGGATAGTCGGTCGGATTTGAGATCAGCTTTTCACTCCCGTCGGTCAGGGTGATTCGATACTGTACGCTGGGGGCAGTTGTGACGAGATCCAGGTCAAACTCCCGCTCCAGCCGCTCAATGATGATCTCCAGATGCAACAGACCCAGAAATCCGCACCGGAAACCAAAGCCCAGCGCCGCCGAGGTCTCAGGATCGAAGCTGAGGGAGGCGTCGTTCAGCTGAAGTTTATCCAGCGCGTCCCGCAGATCGTTGTACCGCGCGCCGTCGGCGGGGTAGATGCCGCAGAACACCATCGGCACCACCTTGCGGTAGCCGGGCAGCGGGGCGCTTGCCGGCCGGTCGGCAAGGGTCACGGTATCGCCGACACGGGTATCCCGCAGACTTTTGATTGAGGCGGTGATATAACCCACCTCGCCGGCTTCCAGCTTGTCACAGGGCGCCAGCGCGAGTGCACCCATGTGACCGACCTCCACCACGTCGAATTCAGCTCCGGTCTGCATCATCCGGATCCGGTCGCCCGGACGCACGCTGCCCTCCCGCAGCCGCACATAGACGATAACCCCTTTGTAACTGTCATAGACCGCGTCGAAGATCAGCGCCTGCAGCGGCGCGGTCTCATCGCCCTGAGGGGCAGGGATGCCGGCGACCACCGCCTCCAGAACATCCTGTACGTTCTCTCCGGTCTTGGCGGAGATCCGGGGGGCATCCAGACAGGGCAGACCGATCTCGTCCTCTACCTCCCGCGCAACCCGGTCGGGCTCGGCCGAGGGAAGATCAATCTTGTTGAGCACCGGCAAAATCTCCAGATCGTGCTCGAGTGCAAGATAGGTGTTGGCCAGCGTCTGCGCTTCAACCCCCTGGGTGGCGTCGACAATCAGTACCGCACCCTCGCAGGCGGCCAGCGACCGGCTCACCTCATAGCCAAAGTCGACATGGCCGGGGGTGTCAATCAGATTTAATTCATATTCCTGTCCATCTTTTGCAGTATAACGCAGGGTCACCGCCCGTGCTTTGATGGTGATGCCCCGCTCGCGTTCGAGCTCCATGTTGTCCAGCAACTGGCTCTCCATCTCCCGCTTGTCCACCGATTGGGTCAGTTCAAGAATCCGGTCGGCCAATGTGGACTTGCCGTGGTCGATGTGGGCGATGATGCAGAAATTGCGGATGTTCTGTTTGGACAAGGTCTGTTCCTCCAACTCATCAGATAGATAAACAACAGCATTATATCATATTTCAACAGATTTTAGTAGCATCCTTGCAGAAAACCGGTTGGACACAGGATGAAAACAGGTGTGAAATATTTGTCAGTTGGTTGCGGGAAAGGGCGAAATAGGGTATAATTGTAGCTGTTTAATTTACATTTGTCAATTTTTTCCGCGAAAGGAGCGCCTGATCTTGAAGAATCTTTGGAAAAGGCCGATATCATTTGCGCTTGCGCTGTTGCTGGTGACCACGATGGTTCCGTTCCAGACGACGGCGTTGGCGCTGGAGGACATCGACTCCTCGTCGGTTGTGGTGGTTGATGGGAATACGGTGCAGGGAGAAGGTTCTCAGGTGGAGGTCACTCCGGCACCGGAAGCGACCTCGGAACCGGAAGCCACTCCGACACCGGAACCGACCACAGAGGCGACCCCTGCGCCGCAGCAGAATCTGGCGCTGGGCGCTGTGATCTCCGAAGCGGAGCAGCCTGCGGTGCAAACGGTAACGCCTGGCTGGCAGGTGATCGATGGGAATACATATTATGTTCTGGAGAACGGCGAGAAGAAGACTGGCTGGCTGGAGCTGGACGGAGCGAAGTATTATCTGGACCCGGCGAAGGGCGGAGCCCGCGTGATGGGGCTGCAAAGAATCGACGGGGAAGATTGGCTGTTCAGCGTGCAGACGGCACAGCTGCTGGATACCGGCAAGCGGACGCC
>CALXBG010000086.1 GCA_944386485.1 uncultured Pygmaiobacter sp.
CCCGTCCGCCGGAAGGCGGACAAAAAAATCCCCGTATCACAGGATACGGGGACTTTTTTTCTTGTCCTTATTCCTTCTCGGGCAGCGCGAGGGAGATGAACAGCTCGCGCAGCTGCTTTTCCTCGACCGTCTCGGGGCAGCCGCTCATCGGCTCGCCGGCGTTCTGCACCTTCGGGAAGGCGATGACCTCCCGGATCGAATCGAGACCCAGCATCAGCATGACCAGCCGGTCGAAGCCGAAGGCCATGCCGCCGTGGGGGGGCGCGCCGTAGCGGTAGGCGTCCATCAGGAAGCCGAAGCTCTCCCGCGCCCGCTCCTCGGTGAAGCCGAGGGCCCGCAGCATCCGCTGCTGGAGCTCGGGGTCGTTGATGCGGATCGAGCCGCCGCCGACCTCGCAGCCGTTGAGCACCATGTCATAGGCCCGCGCGCGCACCCGGCCGGGGTCGGTCTCGACGTACTCGAGATCCTCCTCGTTGGGCATCGTGAACGGATGGTGCTTTGCCATGAACCGGCCCTCCTCCTCCGAATACTCGAAGAAGGGGAAATCGGTGACCCAGAGGAAATCAAACCGGCTGTTGTCGATCAGGTCAAACTTCTTTGCAATCTCCAGCCGCAGCGCGCCGAGGGCGGCAAAGACCACGTCGTTCTTCGCGTCCGCGACGGCGAGCAGCACGTCTCCCTGCTCAAGGCCCGCCGCCTGCCGCAGCGCCGCCTTCTCGTCCTCGGTGAGGAACTTTTCAAAGCTGGAGCTCTCGGCCTCGGCGGTCCAGCGGGTATAGGCCAGACCCTTCGCGCCGTAGGTCCGCGCCACCTCGGTCAGCTTGTCGATCTCCTTGCGGGTCAGCCGGTCGGCAAGGCCCTTGGCGTTGATGCAGCGCACGCTGCCGCCCGCCGCGAGCGCGCCCGAAAAGACCCCGAAGCCGCAGCCCCGCACCACCTGCGAGACGTCCGTCAGCTCGAGACCGAACCGGGTGTCCGGCTTGTCCGAGCCAAACCGGGCCATCGCCTCGGCATAGGGCATCCGGGGGAACGGGGTCTTGACCTCGACGCCCAGCACCTCGGCAAACAGCTTCTTGATCAGCCCCTCGTTGAGGGTCTCGATATCGTTCTCGTCCGCAAAGGACATCTCCATATCCACCTGGGTGAACTCGGGCTGCCGGTCGGCCCGCAGGTCCTCGTCTCTAAAGCAGCGGACGATCTGGAAATACCGGTCAAAGCCCGAGAGCATCAGGATCTGCTTGTACAGCTGGGGGGACTGGGGCAGCGCGTAGAACCGGCCCGGCTGCACCCGGCTGGGCACCAGATAGTCCCGCGCGCCCTCGGGGGTGGACTTGATGAGCATCGGGGTCTCGATCTCGCAGAAATGGTTGTCGCAGTAGTAGCTGCGGATCAGCTGGGCGATCTTGGAGCGCAGCACGATCGGCCGGTGCGCGCCCTCCCGCCGCAGGTCGAGGTAGCGGTATTTGAGCCGCAGCTCATCCTTGACCTTGACCTCGTCCCGGATCTCAAACGGGGTGGTCTCGGCCTCGCTGAGCACCCGCAGCCCGGTGACATACAGCTCCAGCTCGCCGGTGGGCAGCGCCGGGTTCGGGCTCTCCCGCAGCCGCAGCGTGCCGCGGGCCAGCAGGACATACTCGCTCTTGAGCGCAGCCGCCTTGGCAAAGACCTCGCGGTCGGTGCCGTCGTCAAAGGCCAGCTGCAGGATGCCGGTGGTATCCCGCAGATCGGCGAAGATTACCCCGCCCAGGTTGCGGCTCTTCGCAATCGAGCCGGCGACGGTGATCTCCTGCCCGACCTGTTCCTTTGTGACCTCGGCGCAGTAGTCGGTGCGCCGCCAGTCTCCCATCTTCTCCTTCATCACGCTTCCTCCTTCTCAAAGCCGGCGGCCACGGCGGCAAGGCCGCCCTGCGCCAGCGCATCGAGGCTGATCTCGATCTCAGCGCCGTCCGCCATCCGCTTGAGCCGGGCGCTGCCGCTCGCGACCTCGTCCTCACCCAGCACGACGACATACTGCGCGCCGATCTTGTTTGCATACTTCATCTGGGGCTTGAGCCCGCGGCCCATCACGTCGGTCTCGGCCCAGAGTTTTCGCTCCCGCAGCGCCGCGGCGATCCGCTCTGCCAGCGCCCGCGCGGCGTCCCCCATGCTGCACAGGTAGAGGTCCGGGGTGCGGTCGGCCGGGATGGCGACCCCCTCGGCCTCCATCACCATCAGCAGCCGCTCGAGCCCCATGCCGAAGCCGATGCCCGGGGTGGGCTTGCCGCCCAGCTGCTCGACCAGGCCGTCGTACCGGCCGCCGCCGCAGACCACGCCCTGCGCGCCGGCGCCGGTGTGGACGAACTCAAAGACGGTGCGGGTGTAGTAGTCAAGGCCCCGCACGATCGTCGGGTTCTCGACATAGGCGATCCCGATGTTGTCCAGTCCCGCCTTGACCTTCGCAAAGTGGTCGCGGCAGTCCTCGCACAGGTAATCCCGCATCAGCGGCGCGCCCTTGGCGATCGCGCTGCACACCGGGCTCTTGCAGTCGAGGATCCGCAGCGGGTTGCGCTCGAGCCGCCCGCGGCAGGTCTCGCAGAGCTCCTCGATATGCCCGGCGAAATACTCCCGCAGCGCGGCGTGGTATTTGGGGCGGCAGTGCGGGCAGCCGATCGAGTTGAGCTGCAGCTCGACCTTCGTCAGCCCCGCCGCCCGGATGCAGGCCGCCGCCGCGGCGACGATCTGGACATCCGCCTCGGGGCCGGCCGCGCCGAACATCTCGATGCCCAGCTGGTGGAACTCCCGCAGGCGGCCGGACTGGGGCTTTTCATACCGAAAGCAGCTCTGCAGATAGTAGGCCCGCACCGGCAGCGCCTCGGCCAGCAGCCCGTGCTCGAGGATCGCGCGCACCGTGTTCGCGGTGCCCTCCGGCCGCAGGGTGATGCTCCGCCCGCCCTTATCATTAAAGGTATACATCTCCTTGCCCACCACGTCGGTGGTCTCGCCGACCCCGCGGGTGAACAGCTCGGTCGCCTCAAAGGTCGGCAGCCGGATCTCCTTAAAGCCGTAGGCGGCGACCGTCTGGCGCAGCGCATCTTCAAGGTACTGCCAGCGATAGCTCTCGGCAGGCAGCACATCCTTGGTGCCCTTCTGGGCGGTGATCTTTTCCATTCCTCTTTGTTCCTCCTCGCCGGGCCGCGCGGCCCGTGATACTGTTTTAGTGTACCGCGGCGGCGGCGGAATGTCAACGCGCGCGGGGCAAAAAACCGGCCCGGGCAGTAAGGCGTGGTGGCGTAAGAAAACGACGCCGTAAAGGGGCCGCTTTTGCGCGGCTGCGGCGTCAAATCACCTCGACAACCACCAAGGGTGCCTTCGGTGTTTTTCCTTGCATCCGCATCAAAATCGGCCCCTTTACGGTGCCTTGCAGTTCTGCCCCAGAATTTTGGATGGAGAGAGTGCGAAGAGCGGCCCCTCAAGCCTTGGTGGCTTGGGGGCCGCTCTGAGTGCTTTATACGCCAAAATTCTACGGCAGAACCGTCGTTTTCTTGCGTCACCGCGCCTTGCCCGGGCCGGCTTGTTCAGATCTTCGGGTTGACGATGTTGCGCCAGTCCAGGTCGCCGCGCTCAAGACCGTGGATCAGCACCTCGGCGGTTGCGATGTTGGTCGCCACCGGAATGTTGTGCACGTCGCACAGCCGCAGCAGGTTGAGCTCGTTGGGCTCGTGGGGCTTGGCCGAGATGGGGTCGCGGAAGAAGAGCAGCAGGTCGATCTCGTTGCAGGCGATGCGGGCCGCGATCTGCTGATCGCCGCCGTGGGTGCCGGGCAGGAACCGCTGAATCGAGAGCCCGGTCGCCTCCCCCACCAGCTTGCCGGTGGTGCCGGTCGCGACCAGCTTGTGCTGGCTGAGAACCCGGCAATAGGCGATGCAGAACTGCACCATCAGCTCCTTTTTGGAATCGTGTGCGATCAGCGCAATATTCATGAAGCTGCCTTCCTTTCTCGTATCTGAACCGGCCGTGCCGGTCGATTAGCGTATTGTAAGCGGAACCTGTTCGCCGGTCAGCCGGCGGGCGATGTTCGAGATCGCCGCAGCGGCGCTCTCCCGTCCGTCCAGCGGCCGGCCCGCGGCCGCCGCCGCGGCGAGGGCGGCGCTCTCGGGCACCACCCCGATCAGCTGCGCGCCGACGGTATCAATGCACTCGTCAAGGTCCCGGATCGGGTTGACCCCGGCCACCCGGTTGAGGATCAGCCGCACCTCGGCGATCCCCGCGTCGAACAGGCTGTCGGCGACGATCCGCCCGTCGCGGCAGGTCACCGGGTCGGGCTGAACGACCACCAGCGCCCGGTCCGCGGCCGCGCAGGCGGACAAGAACGCATCCCCCAGCCCGGCGGCGGTGTCCAGCAGGATCAGGTCAAAGCTGTCGGCCATCCGCTCGGTCAGCCGCCGCAGCCGCTCGGGCCGGATCTCACCGCCGCTGTAAGGGGCGCTGATGAGGAACAGTCCGGGAAACGCGGGGCTCTCGACCACCGCCTTGTCGGCCTCGCAGCGGCCGCAGAAGATGTCCTCGAGGTCATAGACCGTCCTGCCGCAGGCCCCCGCGATCAGATCGACGCTCCGCAGCCCGCTGTCCAGCTCGACGAGCAGCACCCGCTGGCCCAGCGCGGCCAGCCGGCCGCCGAGATGCACCGCGAGGGTGCTCTTTCCGGTGCCCCCCTTGCCGGAGGCGATCATCAGCACCTCTCCCGTAGCTCTCTCCCCTTTTGTAGCCCCAAAAAACGCCACTTTACCAGAATAAAATTATTATACCATAAAAAATCCCGGCAGACAACTGCCATTTTGCGTCAGGGCAGCAGCTGGCCGCTGTCAACGGCGGCGCTGTTCTGGTTCTTGTCGACATAGTACACGTCAAAGACGTCCCGCACCGCCCGGGCCAGCTGGTAGCCGTTGCCCGCGACCTCGGCCACCGCGCCGATGGCAAGCTCCGGCTCCTCGACCGGGCCGTAGGCGACGATGGTCGCGTTGTACTCGTTCTTGCCGTACTGGTCCTTCTTGCCGGTCTCGGCGGTGCCGGTCTTGCTGGCGATCTGGTACTGGTAGTTGCCCAGAAACTGCTCGGCGGTACCCACCCGGCTGGCCAGCAGCATGCCCTGCTCGACCTGGTCGAAGGCCGCGGTGATGGCCGCCTGGTCCCCCTCGACCTTTGCCGCGACCTCGACCGGGGTCTCCTCGATCAGCTCGGAGAAGTCATAGCTGCGGATCGCCGCGACGAGATGGGTGCGGTAGCGGGTGCCGTTGTTCGCGATCGCCCCCGCGTAGGTCGCCAGCTGCACCGGGGTGACCTGGGTGTCCTGCTGGCCGATCGCCGACTGCACGACGTTGCCCTGCTGCCAGTCCTCTCCGGTTGCGGTGAGGTGGTATTCGGGGGTGGAGAGGTTGCCGGTCGACTCCCCCACCTCGAGGCCGGTCTTCTGGCCGAAGCCCAGCGTCGAGGCCATCGAGTTGAAGGCGTCCAGCCCCATCCGCCGGCCGAGATCGTAGAAGAAGATGTTGCAGGAGTCCTGCAGCGCGGTGCGGACGTTCTCGTTGCCGTGGTGGTGGGTACAGTTGGGCTGGTAGTCGCTCCAGTAGGTGTACCTTCCGCCGCAGTAGAAGGTGTAGTCCGGGGTGATCAGCCCCTCCAGCAGCCCCTCGGCCGCGACCGCGCACTTGAAGGTCGAGCCGGGCCGGTAGAGCCCGGTGAAGGCCCGGTTGAGCAGCGGCAGCAGCTCGTCGTTGGCATAGGCGCTGTAATTCGAGCTGTACAGCGTCAGGTCATAGCTGGGGTAGGTCGCGGCGGCGAGCACCCCGCCGGTCTTGACGTCCAGCACCACCAGCGCCGCGCCCTCGGCCTCCCCCTCCCGGTTGGCCTTGGCGGTGTTACGCAGCACCATGACCTGGTTTTCGAGGATCTTCTGGCACTCGGCCTGTAAGTTCTTGTCGACCGTCAGCACCACCGTGTCCCCCGGGATCGGCTCGACGACGGTGGTCGAGACGACGCTGCCGGTGCGGGTCAGCTCGATCTGCATCTTGCCGTCGACCCCCTTGAGGGTGCTCTCATAGGCCAGCTCGATGCCGCTCTTGCCCACAAGGTCGCTCATGTTGTAGTTGTCCTTATCCTTATAGGTCTTCTCCCACTCCTCGGCATAGATCTTGCCGATCGTGCCGATGATGTGGGGCATCAGGGTCGAATCGGGATAGCTGCGGACGGTGCCCTCCATCACATAGATGCCCGGCAGGTCGAGGTTGTTCTCCTTGACCGTCGCGACCGTCTTCATCGAGACGTCGCTGGCCAGCACAAAGGGGGTGACGCTCGAGTACTCCTCATACTCCATCTGGTAGCGGATGCCGGCGATGATCCGCTGGTATTTTTCCTCGACCTCGTCGAGGCCGTACCGCTCGACCATCCGGTCCCAGACGTTCTGGGCACTGGCGTAACCGGCCAGGCCCAGCGTCGTCTTCATCCGCTCGACGTCGGCCTGTCGCCCCTCCTCAAACTGGTAGGGCGCGGCGCCGGAGAGCGGGGTCTCGTCGTTCCAGCGCTCCCCGGCCCCCGTGAGGATCTCGACCATCCGCACCAGCACCTCGTTGAGCTGCTCGTCGGGCAGCAGCGGCTTGATGATCCAAAGATGATAGGCCGCCCGGTTGGTGGCGATCGCCCGGCCGTACCGGTCGACGATCTCCCCCCGCGCGGCGGGCAGCGGCAGCTCGATCAGGGTGGTGGAGGCCGCCTTGTCGAGGTTCTCCTCCCCCTCGACCACCTGCAGCTGGAACAGCTTGACCGAGAAGATCGCCATCACGACCAGCACCCCGCCCAGCAGCATCAGCGCCCGGCGGCGCAGCTTGCTCTTCTCCTTCAACGGCTTTGCCCTCCCTTCTACTCGCCGAACGCGTCCAGCGCCCGGTCAAACCGGTCGGCGATCCGGTTCACCAGCCAGCGCAGCGGCAGACAGACGATCAGGGTCAGGATCAGCGTGGGCAGGCTGCTTCTCAAAAACAGCGCCCCGACCCCGGTATAGCCGTGCAGCAGGTAGTGAAACAGCAGGTCGTTGCCCAGCAGCAGCAGCCCCGCCCCGGCGCACAGCAGCAGCCCGTTCGCCGCAGAGCCGCGCAGGTAGAGGGCGACGAGGGCCGCGACCCCGAAACAGATCGCCATCAGCTGGATCGCGAAGAAGCCGCTCGTCCGCCCGCTCGAGATGTCCCAGAGCAGCCCCGCCGCCGCGCCCCACAGCGCGCCGGGGAAAACGCCCTCCCGCGCGGCGATGGCCAGCGCCAGCGGCAGCAGAAAGATCGGTTTCGCCCCAAAAAAGGTCAGAAAGCCGGGGGTGGTCTGCATCAGATAGCAGCCGACCAGCAGCGCCGCATAGCACAGCTGCCGCCCGGCGCGCAGCAGCGCCAGCTTTTGGGAATCCATCCCCCCGCCTCCTTTACTCGGTAAACTCGGTGATGACCATCACCGTTCGCACGCTCTCGATGTCCTCATACGGCTCGATGACCGCGACCATCGACTTGCCGCTCGGCTCGAGCTTGACCTCGACCACCCGGCCGACCGCCAGCTGTTTGGGGAAGACCCCGCCCTCGCCGGTGGTGATGACCTCGTCCCCCGCCGCGGCGAGGGTGTCCCGGGGCAGCAGGGTCATCGCGCAGTATTTATCCATCGCGAGCGCGCCGTCCCCGCCGACCAGCCCGATGTCCCCGGTGCGGCTGACCATGCAGCCCACCGAGACGCTGGGGTCGAGGATGGTGGCGACCTTGGCGTAGTTCGGCCCCACCTCGATCACCCGGCCCACGATGCCCGAGGCGGTGATCACGCAGTCCTTGACCTCGATGCCGTGGCGGCTGCCCTTGTCGATGGTGAAGGCGTAGTACTTCTCCAGCGGGTCCCGCCCGATGACGTTGGCGTTGACGATCTGCCGGTCGGGGAACTCCTCCTTGATCTCCCAGGCCTGGCGCAGCTGCTCGACCTCCCGCTTGATCAGGTCATAGTCGACCATCTGCTCGCGCAGCGCCGCGTTCTCGGCGGTCAGCTCCTCGTTCTCGGCGATGATCTGGTCGATCCGCACATACTTGTCGACAAACCCCTCCACCGCCGACGAGATGCCGGCGGTGATCCGCTGCAGCGGCACCATCGCCGCGCCCAGCAGCTCCTGCGGGGCGGCGGTCAGCCGGTCGTTGGCGGCGGCATAGGTCATCACCCCCGCCAGCAGCACCAGCACCACCAGCAGCACCTTGAATTTTACCGATGAAAAAAAGTCCTTCACGCCGTTCCCTCAAATCTTCCCGTTTGCGAAAAGGCGGCCGCCGAAAAACGGCCGCCGCCTGCTCTTCTTCTCTGCTCAGAACTTGCGCTCGGCGTCGGCCACAACCTCCGCCAGCAGGTCCATGTTGTCCAGCACCAGCCCGGCGCCGGTGGCCACGCAGTCCAGCGGGGTCTCGGCGACATGCACCTCGATGCCGGTGTGGCTGTTGACCAGCTGATCCAGCCCCCGCAGCAGCGCGCCGCCGCCGGTGAGCATGATGCCGTGGTCGATGATGTCGGCGGCCAGCTCGGGCGGGGTCCGCTCGAGGGTCTCCTTGATCGCGTCCACCACCCGCTGCAGCGGCTCGTCGAGCGCGTCCCGGATCTCCTCGCTGTGCACCGTGATGTTCTTGGGCAGGCCGTCAACCAGGTTGCGGCCCTTGATGTCGATGCTCTTCTCCTCCTCGAGCTTGTAGGCCGAACCGATCTCGATCTTGATCAGCTCGGCGGTCCGCTCGCCGATGAGCAGGTTGTACTTGCGCTTGATGTAGGCGATGATCGCCGCGTCGAAGGCGTCGCCGCCCACCCGCACGCTGCGGGCGGCCACGATGCCGCCCAGGCTGATGACCGCGACCTCGCTGGTGCCGCCGCCGATGTCGACCACCATGCTGCCGGTCGCCTCCGAGACCGGCAGGCCCGCGCCGATCGCCGCCGCCATCGGCTCCTCGATGACCATGACCTGCCGCGCGCCGGCCTTCAGGCTGGCCTCGCGCACCGCGCGGCGCTCGACCTCGGTGACCCCCGACGGGATGCAGATGACCACCCGGGGCCGGTTGAACAGGCTGGTGCCGCAGGCCTTCTTGATGAAGATCTGCAGCATGCTCGAGGCGATGTCGAAGTCGGCGATCACGCCCTCCTTGAGCGGGCGCACCGCGACGATGCTGCCCGGGGTGCGGCCGATGACCTCCTTCGCCTCATGGCCGACATACCGCACCGTGTCGGTCTTGGTGTCCACCGCGACGACGCTGGGCTCCCGCATGATGATCCCCTTGCCCTTCATGTAGACCAGGGTGTTGGCGGTGCCAAGGTCGATTCCAATATCCTTCTTAAACATCCTACTAACGCACTCCTATCCGATCGCAAAGCCCCGGTGGGGCCGGTATTTTCTTCTTTGGACCATAACAGTCTTATTATAACCGCAGTTTTTTGGTTTCTCAACAAAATCGACAAAATTTAACAAATTCTTTTGATTCTGCCCCGCGGCCGCTCATTCCGCCTCCCGCTCCCTTGTCAGCACCCGCACCCAGCGCCCGCTCTTGACCCGCGCGAGGCCGAGGAAGGTCTTGACGATGTTGTCGCTTCGCAGCAGCACGAAGACCACCGCCGCCGGCAGCTTGAGGACGAAGGCGCCCACAAGGCCCAGCGGGATCGCGATGATCCACAGCAGCCCGCAGTCGAGCAGCATGGTCATCCGCACGTCCCCGCCGCCCCGCAGCACCCCGACGACGAGGTTGGAGGCCAGCGACTGGAAGACGCTCATCACCGCCATCAGCGCGAGGAAGGTGCTCGCCATCGCCCGCGTCTCGCTGGTGACCGAGAAGAGGGAGAGGATCGGCCCCCGCCCGGCCAGCAGCACGGTGGTGACGGTGAGGCTCAGCGCCGCCGAGAGCAGCAGGGTGCTCCAGGCCGCCCGCCGCGCGTCGGCCACCCGGCCCTCGCCGATGATCCGGCCGATGGTGACGGCGGTGGCGTTGCACATGCCGAAGATGAAGACGTTGACCATCTGGTTGACCGTGTTCGAGATGCCGTAGGCCGCGACAAAGCCGCTGCCCATGCGGCCCATGATCATGTTGAGCACCGAAAAGCCGGTGCCCCAGAGCAGCTCGTTGCTGATGACCGGCACGCAGTTTTTGACAAAGTCGCCCAGCAGCCCGCCGGCGGGCAGCAGCAGGTCGCGGGGGCGAAACCGCACCCGCTTTTCGACCAGCAGGATGTAGACGAGCACCATCAAAAACTCGGCGCAGCGGGCGATCAGGGTGCCCACCGCCGCGCCCCGCACCCCGAGGGCGGGGCAGCCCAGGTTGCCGAAGATGAAGCACCAGTTGAAGAAGACGTTGACAAAGAAGCTCGAGCCGTAGACCACCATGCTGATCTTGACCTGCTCGACCGCCCTAAGGCACATGATATAGCAGTTCGAGATCGAGTAGGGCAGAAAGCTCAGCGCCAGCACCGAGAGGTACTCGGCGCCCGCCGCGATGACCTCCGGCTCCGAGGAATAGATCGAGAGGATCCCCCGCGGCAGCAAAAGGCAGGCCGCGCAGAAGATCGCCGAGGCGGCCAGCGCGCAGCGCAGCGTCAGCGCGAAGAGCTGCCGGATGCGGTCAAGGTCCCGCCGCCCCCAGTACTGGGCGATCAGCACCGAGCCGCCGCTGGCCAGGCCGAAGCCGAGGATGTTGAGGATCATGAAGGGCTGACCGCCGAGGTTTGCCGCCGCGATCGCGACGTCCCCCAGCTGGCCCAGCATGACGGTGTCCATCATGTTGACCCCAAGGCTGATGATGTTCTGCAGCGCGATGGGCAGGGTGATCGCCAGCAGCCCCTTGTAGAAGTTCCAGTCGGTGTAGATGTGGCGGGAAAGCGCGGAATGCATGGTTCTGATTCTCCTTACGTTGTATTATTTTTGCCCGAACGCCGACAGCATCCGGTAGAGGGCCGCCACCGGCAGCCCCATGACATTGTGATAACACCCCTCGATGCGGGGGATGAACCGGGCCGCGAGGCCCTGTACCGCATATCCCCCGGCCTTGTCCCAGGGCTCGTCGGTCGAGAGGTACCAGGCGAGCTCCTCCTCGCTGATCCGGTCAAAATAGACCTTCGTCGTCTCGACCAGGCTGCGCCGCTCGTCCCCCGAGATCGCGCAGACCCCGGTGTGGACGAGGTGGGCCCGGCCCGACAGCGCCCGCAGCATCCGCGCGGCGTCGGCGGCGTCCTTGGGCTTGCCGAGCACCGCGCCGTCGAGATCGACGACGGTGTCGCAGCCCAGCACCAGATCGGCCGGCCGCAGCGCCGCGGCGGCCTCGGCCTTGGCGGCGGCGAGCTTTTCGACCAGCGCGGCGGGGGTATCGGCGTGGATCGCCCCCTCGTCGAGATCGAGGGAGATCGCCTCAAATTCCGGCGCGATCAGCCGCAGCAGCTCCCGCCGGCGGGGGCTGCCCGAAGCGAGTACCAGCATCATTTCACCTCACCCTTGTCCGATTGTAGAGAAAGATCGCAAACCCCACGCAGAGGATCTGCGCGATGCTGACCCGCAGCGAGAAGCCGAAGCGCAGCACCAGGATGATGAGATCCAGCCGGGCGGGGTTGTCCGCCGCAAAGCCGATCTCCCCGGCATAGGCCAGCCAGGAGAGGAACGGCACCCCGGCGCAGACGCTCGCGATCAGGCTGCCCACCAGAATCCCGGCCAGCAGATAGAACAAAAAGAGGAAATTCTTCTTCATCCCTTCACCCCCGTCGAGCCGAAGCCGCCCGCACCCCGCAGCGTCTCGCCGAGGGTCTCGGCCTCGACGAACCGGGCCGCGGCGACCGGCATGATCACCAGCTGGGCCACCCGCGCGCCCTCCTCGACCAGATAGTCCTCATCCGACCGGTTGACCAGCCCGACCTTGATCTCGCCGCGGTAATCGGCGTCGATCACCCCGACCGCGTTGGCCAGCGAGATGCCCCGCTTGATGCTCAGCCCGCTGCGGGCAAAGACCAGCGCCACCCATTCCGGGCCGGGCAGCTCGATCGCGAGGCCGGTGCCGACCAGCGCGCTGCCGCCCGCCGGCACACAGACCGGCCCGTCGGGGCAGACCGCGCACAGATCGGCCCCCGCGCTGCCCGCGGTCGCACGCCGGGGCAGCCTTGCCGCCGGGGAAAGCCGGCGGACCTTCACTTCACATTCCATCCTGTTCTCCTTTTATTCGACCGGCTGTAAGTACCGCCCCCGGGTGAACTCCGCCCCGGGGTAGCCTGCGCCGGCACGATAGGCCTCGGTCAGCCGCAGGGCTTCCCCGGCCGTCTCGTTTGTGAAATAGAGCAGTTCAAAGTCGGCCGCCGCCAGCTCCCGCCGGTCGCCCATCCAGAGGGGCACCGGGTTGAGCAGCTCCCGCGCGCCGTTTGCCCCGGCGCCGGTGCAGGCCACCGCCAGCTGCTTGCCCTTGCGGTCGGTGAGGGCGCTCTTCCCCCCGCAGCCGGCGCAGCTGCCCCCCGCCGCCCGCACCGGGCAGGCCCGGGTGAGCATCAGCGGCAGATGGCCGTAGCCGATCATCCCGACCGGTATCGCCTGCGAGAGCCCGGCCAGCCGGGCCGCCGGCAGCTCGATCGAGAGGACCGCCGCCGCAAGGCCGAGGGCGCGGTACTCCTCGAGGGCGATCGAGTTGGTGATGTTCAGCCCGAAGCCGCCGATCCGCCCGGCCTCCGGCGCGGCCTGCTCGACCAGCGCCAGCGCGCCGATGTTCGGCGCCTCAAACGCCGCATAGCCCGCCGCCGCGGCCGCGGCGACCTGCCGGGCGACCTCGCCGTCGGCAAAGAGGGCCCTCGGCAGCGCGAGGATGCTCTTCTGCCGCCAGTCCTCCGGAATCCTTTTCCGGTCCGCGAGCGGGAAGATCAGTCGCTCGGCCAGCTCCGCCGCCGCGGCCTCGCATTGCTCCACCGACGAAAACCGCAAAAAGAGCCGCCGCTCCCGCCCCTGCCGCTGGGCCGTTCCGGGCAGCGGCGCCGGGGCGAACGGGCGGGGCCGCGGGGTCTCCCGCAGCGCCAGCAGCTGTGCGAGCGCCTCCCGCCGCATCCGGTTGATCTCGGCGGCGCTCAGCCAGCGGCCCCCGGTCCCCGCGAGGTCGATCTCGGCGGCAAAAAACGGGGTGCCCCCGGTCTTGGCCAGCGCGCGGCGGTACCCCTCGTCGAGGGCCGCCTGCTCCTGCCTTGCCGCGCTGGGCGGGATCCCGCAGCGGGCCTCGGCCCGATTGCCCGCGCCGTCGGTCGCCACAAGGCTGCCGCCGCCCTCGTCGAGGGTCAGCGCAAGGCGCACCGGCACCGCCTCCCGCTCGCGGCGGAAAAGCTCCCGCAGCTGGGGCAGCGCGGCGCGGGTCTCCTCGGCCTGCCGCTCGTCCCGGCGGCCGAACATCTTCTTTGACAGATAGTCCCCGGTATAAAACCCGTCGGTGAAGCCGGCGCGGCTGAACGCCCGCTCGAGCAGCCGGCGGTCAAACGGCTGCCCCTCCCGCGCGGCGCGGGCGGCGGCGACCGCCGCGGCGACATATTCCGGGGTCCGCAGCCGTCCCTCGATCTTGACGCAGCGCACCCCCATCCTTTCGATCTCGCGCATCCGGTCGATCAGCGAGAGGTCCTTCAGGCTCAAAAAATACCCCTGCCGCTCCCCCAGCTGATAGGGCAGCCGGCAGGGCCCGGCGCAGCCGCCGCGGTTGCCGCTGCGCCCGCCGAAAAAGGCGGACAGGTAGCACTGGCCCGAGACCGACATGCACAGCGCGCCGTGCAGGAAGATCTCGGTCTCGATGCCGCACTCGGCGGTGATCCTCGCGATCTCGGCCCCGGTCAGCTCCCGGGCGAGGATCACCCGGGAAAAGCCCATCCGGGCGAGCTTTTTCGCCCCGGCGAGGTTCATCACCGACATCTGGGTCGAGCCGTGCAGCGCGATGCCGGGCGCGCAGCGGCGCACCAGCGCGGCCGCCGCGAGGTCCTGGACGATCACCGCGTCGGCGCCCGCGGCGGCGATCGCCTCGACCGCCGCCTCCAGCCCCGGCAGCTCCCCGTCAAAGCAGAGGGTGTTGAGGGTGACATTGACCTTCACATCCCGCGCGTGGGCGTAGGACACCGCCCGCACCAGCGCATCCGGGGTAAAGTTGCCCGCCCCCCGCCGGGCGTTATAGCCGACAAGGCCGAGGTAGACGCTGTCCGCCCCGGCGCAGACCGCCGCGCGCAGCATCTCCTCATTGCCGACGGGGGCGAGGATCTCGATCCGCTCAGACACCGGCGTTCCCCTTCAGCCGCTCCAGCTCGCCGCGCAGCCGGGCCAGCTCCCGCTTTGCCTCCTCGGCTTCCAGCTTCGCCTTTGCCGCGTCCTCAAGGTAGTCCCGGATCTGGCTTCGCATGTTGTCGGCCGAGGCGCTCGACTTCTCCAGCTCGTCCAGGTAATCCAGCGCCGAGAGCACCGCCGCCGCGGTGATCGAGGCGGTGGGGTTCTGGGCGAGGATCTCCCCCATGCTGCGGTCGAGCTTCTCGGCCAGCGAGAGGGTGTACTCCTCGGAATCGGTCGTCGAGATCACATAGCTGCACCCGCAGATCTCCAGCCGCACTTTATTTGTAGGCATAACGCCACCTCCATCTTGTGTTCTATCCCATCCATTATAATATAAACTGTCCAATTAAGAAAGGGCCGCGGTGTGATTTTTGTTACCAATCCCGTTTTTGGCCGTCCGGCGGCCCGTCCGAGATTGAAAAGCAGGCGAAAAGCCGATATAATAATGGTGTATCGCCATTTCGGGCGGCCCGCCGCCCTTCAAATCATACAGAGGTGAATTGTTTTGAATCAAAAGATTACCGCAAAAGAGCTGGATCAGCTGCTGCGGGACACGCTGCACAGCGAGTTCTCGCAGGACGATCTGCCCAGCGCGACCGACGACCAGATGTACCGCGCCCTCGCGCTGGTCACCCGCCGGATCCTCAGCGAGCGGCGCAAGAATTTTATGGCCCAGACCTACGGGGAGAACGCAAAGCAGGTCTACTACCTGTGCATGGAGTTTCTGATGGGCCGCTCCCTCAAGACCAACCTGTTCAACCTCGGCCTTTCGGACACCGCGGCCCAGGTGCTGGAGAAGTACGGCATCAAGCTGGCCAATCTCTATGAGCTCGAGCCGGACGCCGGTCTTGGCAACGGCGGCCTTGGCCGTCTGGCCGCCTGCTATCTCGACGGCATGGCCACGGTCGGGCTGCCCGGCACCGGCTATTCGATCCTGTACGAGTACGGCATCTTCCGCCAGAAGATCGTCGACGGCTGGCAGCAGGAGCTGGTGGACAACTGGCTGCCCGGCGGCCAGGTCTGGCTCAAGGGCCACCCCGACCAGGCGGTCGAGGTGCGCTTTGGCGGCGAGATCCACGAGAGCTGGGACGGCAGCTACCACCACGTCGAGCAGAAGAACTACGACGCGGTGCTCGCGATCCCCTATGACATGTACGTCTCGGGCTACGGCTCGGCCGGGGTCTCCCAGCTGCGGCTGTGGGCGGCCAAGGCCCCCGGCATCGACATGGCGGCCTTCAACCAGGGCGACTACACCAGCGCGCTGCGGCAGAACTCGACCGCCGAGCTGATCAGCAAGGTGCTCTACCCCAACGACAACCACGTCGAGGGCAAGATCCTGCGGCTGCGCCAGCAGTACTTCCTCTCCTGCGCCT
>CALXBG010000087.1 GCA_944386485.1 uncultured Pygmaiobacter sp.
TGAACAACTGGACCCAAAAGCACATCGACCTCATGATCAACCGCTTCTTCGTGAACGTGAACTGGGACAAGTTCCGCGACGATGAGGACCCTCGCCACGTGCTGAACATGATCATCTGGCTCACCGACGGCTGGATCAACCAGCGCCGATCGACCAAGGAACCGGTGAACATGGATGACCTCATGGCCGAGTACCTGGTATGGGCGGACATGCTGCGTGCCTGGGCATACAAGCCCGAGTATCTGAAGGAGGACCACAATGGGCAACCCCGTCATTGACGTGAGAAACCTCACCAAGGACTACGGCAAGGGCCGCGGCGTCTTCGACGTGTCCTTCCGCGTGGAGTCGGGTGAGGTCTTCGGTTTCCTGGGAAGCAACGGCGCCGGCAAGACGGTGACCATGCGCCACCTCATGGGATTCATCCGGCCCCAGAAGGGAACGGCTTCCGTGCTGGGACTAGATTGCTTCAATCAACGAGCCCAAATCCAGGGACACCTCGGGTACCTGCCCGGTGAGATAGCCATCGCCGACGACATGACCGGCATCGCATTCCTGACTTTCATGGCCAAGATGAAAGGCATTCGCAACTTGGATTACATGCACCAGCTCATCGA
This sequence comes from uncultured Pygmaiobacter sp., assembly GCA_944386485.1. GTDB lineage: Bacteria > Bacillota > Clostridia > Oscillospirales > Ruminococcaceae > Pygmaiobacter. The sequence goes on from CALXBG010000087.1 coordinate 615, forward strand.
AAGGTTCCAGCTGGATCCCAAACCCAAGATCAGGAAGATGTCCAAGGGCACCAAGCAGAAGGTGGGCTTGGTGTGCGCCTTCATGGGAAAACCCCAGGTGCTGCTCCTCGATGAGCCCACCAGCGGCCTGGACCCCCTGATGCAGAGCCTGTTCATCCAGCTGGTGCTGGAGCACCGCCAGATGGGAGCCACCGTGTTCCTGTCGTCCCACATCTTCGAAGAGGTGGAGCGAACCTGCGACAGAGTTGCCTTCATCCGCGAGGGAAGGCTGGCGGCAATCCGCTCCATGGATGAGGTGCGGGCTTCTCGCACCCATTCCTACCAGGTGACCTTCGCCGATTCACAGCAGCTCCAGCTCTTCGCCGACAAAGCCCACCAGGGAATTGCCATCGAGCCCGCCACCGAACACCAGGGATCTCGCACCCTGCTGGTGTCGGCGGACGGCAGCGTAGACTCCCTGGTAAAGGAGCTGGCAAACTATTCTGTCGAGAGCCTGCTCTCCCGCGCGCAGAGCCTCGAAGAGATGTTCATGGGATTCTACGGCAAGGAAGGAAGCGAACGATGAGCACAACCCTCTTTCTCAAGGAGCTGAAGGGCAGTCTGTTCTCCTCCGGTGTCATAGCCGCGGTGCTGGCCCTGTACATCGTATGCATCGTGTACATGTTCGATCCCGAGATCGCTGAGAGCCTCGACCTGATCATAGCCACCATGCCCGAACTCTGCGCCGCCTTCGGCATGGCCAACGCCACCGACACGCTGCTGGGCTTCCTGCTGAACTACCTGTACGGATTCGTCTTCACCTGGCTGCCGCTGCTGATGATCATGATCCTGGTCAATCGCATGGTGGTACGACCCATCGATCGAGGATCCATGGCCTATCTGCTCGCTTCCCCCACCTCTCGCCTGTCCCTGGCGCTGACCTTCGCCCTGACCCTCGCCACCATGCTTGCCGCTCTGATGGCGGTCATCGTGGCGCTGCAGGTGGCATGCGCCGAAGCATTCTTCCCCGGGGACCTCGACGTGGAGGGCTTGCTTCAGGCCAGTGCCGGGCTCTATTGCCTCTGGCTGTTCCTGGGAGGCCTCTGCTTCTTGTCGGCCTGCGCCTTCAAGGACGCACGCCTGGCCCTGTGGGCAGGAGGCGGCCTATGCCTGGCCCTGTTCCTGGTGCAGATGGTTGCTGGCGTGGGAGAAGGCATCGAGGTGCTGCAGACCTTCAACCCCGTGGAGCTCTACGATCCCTATGCCCTGGCTGCCGGAGAAGACGACGCCGTGGGCAACAGCGGCATCCTTGGAGTGAGCGGCATTGCCCTCATGGCTGCAGGCACCGCCATCTTCTGCAGGCGCGACATGAACGTATAGCATCCCCCGGTCGTGTTTTTCTTCGGTGAAGCACCAGATGACGACAAGGGTCGAAGCCTGCCGTGCTACGCGCTAGGACATCTCATCACCGAAGAAGGAGGCTGGCATGTGCACATCGTTACGATTCTCCAACACCAAGGGGAACATGTTCTTCGGAAGAAACCTGGATTGGGAATTCGGCTATGGCGAAGGGCCGATGATCGCCCCTCGCAATTGGAACCGAACCTGGTGCTTCGAAGATGATGCCCATAGGCAGTAGGCAAGCAGGCTTGCTCAGGAAGGAATCCGCCCGCAAGCCGTCATCGGCATCGGCATCGTGGCGGAAGACACGCCCCTGTACTTTGATTGCATGAACGAATCGGGCCTCGCCGCAGGAGGATTGCTGTTCGCGGGCTTCGCCGAGTACGAGGCGAAATCGGTGGAAGGCAAGCTCACCGTCATGAACTTTTGGTTTGCCACTTGCAAGCCGTGCGTGGGCAAGCTGGGCGATCTTGAGAACCCGAATAAGGAGCTTGCCGAGAAGGGCGGCCAGGTCGTGGGTGTCAATTCCTTTACGCTCGATGGCAACAAGGACGAGATTGCAGATGCCAAGGACGTGCTGAGCAAGAAGGGCGTGACGTACAAGAACATCTGGTTCAAGTCTGAGAGCGAGGCTGGCAAGTTCACGTCAAACCTGTTCTCATTCCCGACCATCTACGTTATCGACCAGAAAGGCAACATCGTAGGGGAGCCCATCGTGGGCGCCATCAGCTCCGCCGAGCAGCGCGCAGCACTCGACAAGCTTATCGACAGGCGATTGCGAGATACTGCACTGCCCTGTCCTTTCCTTGGCAAGGGCAGCGTGATCCTACGCAAAGAATCTCTAGTAAAGCCGTGACCCACGAAAGCGCCCTGCCCCGCCCCGAAACCCGTGACCCAGATTTGACCCCATGGTTTCGCGGCATTTTTTTGAGACCAGGTGTAAATAGGACGAACTGGAGCAAACTGCGGCAAACTGGAACAAACTGGAGAAAGCTTTTTACCATCGAGTGGGAGTGAAATTTGGGAGTGAGGCTCCCAAATTTGACCACATAATCATAACATGAGACAATGGCCTCTCGGAAAGGAGGCCATTCATGTACATAAAGCGCGAAATCGAATCCACGCTCGATGGGTTCTTGAGGCAGGGTAAAGTGGTGCTTGTGACCGGCGCTCGTCAAGTCGGCAAGACAACGGTTCTCAAGGAGCACCTGGGCGGCTCCTTCGACTACATCTCGATGGAGAACCCCCGCGACTACCTTTCCGCAAAACAGGACGCCGTCCTGTTCTTCGAATCTAAGAGCCTTCCGTTGATTATCGACGAGGTCCAACGCGTGCCCGAGCTCTTCTCCCCCATCAAATGGATCGTCGACCAGTCTGACGAAAAAGGCCGTATCGTGCTTTCGGGCTCCCAAACATATCACCTCATGAAAGGCGTCAGCGAATCGCTGGCAGGAAGAATACGAATCATCGAGCTGCCGCCTCTAAGTCTCAGGGAGCTAATCGGCAGCGTCGCCAAACCGCATCCTTACATCCCCGACAGAATCGAATCATACGAGAAACCATCCGATGTTGACATCTGGGAAATCATTCACAGAGGATCGATGCCAGAGCTGCAAGACCAATCGCTCAGTTGGGACTCGTTCTACTCTGATTACGTCTCCGCTTATCTGGAGAGAGACGTACGCGATCTCATCAATGTCAAAGATGAATCCAAGTTCTATAGCTTCATGGTAGCCTGCGCCGCAAGGTCGGGCCAGCTGTTCAACGCCTCGGACATCGGAAACGCGATCGATGCCGACCACAAAACCGTGAAGGCTTGGCTTTCCGTCCTTCAGGCGTCAAACATCATCCGTATCATCGAACCTTTCTGGCCGAACATCGGCAAGAGCCTGACGAAGACGCCCAAGCTCTACTTCATGGACACCGGGCTGGTCTGCCACCTCACACGGTGGACCACCGCAGATCAGCTGCGCAACGGCGCCGTGGCGGGGCATGTGTTCGAGACGTTCGTCGTCTCCGAGGTGCTGAAGAGCTACATGAACGCCGGAACCAACCTGCGGGACGTGTGGTTCTACCGCGACTCGAAGAAACGCGAGATCGACCTGGTGATCCAAGAAGGCCACATTTTGCATCCCGTGGAGATCAAAACCGCGGCCACGGTCAATGCCGACGCGGTCAAGAACTTCAAGTACTTGGAGAACATGGAGAGTTATGAAGTTGGCTTCGGACACGTCATCTGCCAAACCCCCGAGCCGTATTACGTGACGAGAGGCGTGCAAGCCGTCCCCGTCTGGGCGATTTAGGAGGCGAGCCATGGACTACTCCGCCATAGAC
>CALXBG010000088.1 GCA_944386485.1 uncultured Pygmaiobacter sp.
CTGGTTCAGCTCTAAAATAGCCTCCAAGGGGCCGATGGACAGGATGTGCCCGCCCTCTTGGATGTCCGTCTCCATGCCGGGAAAGACCCGCAGGCCGTTTGGCAGCACCAGGGTGTCTCCTTCCCGGCGGCTTTTCCCAGCCAGATAGGCGTACAGCTCGTCGAACTGCAAGGTGTTGAAGTGCTCCGTCAGGCACAGGGCGGAAAGGCCTGCGGCCTTGGCCTCGCCAAAGAGCCAGTCGGTGTAGGTGGTGGAGAAGGGCAATCGCTTTGCCAGCTTCCCATGGGTGTGAAAATCCAGTTTCAAAGGTGCTTCCTCTTTTCTTTCCGAGATCAGGCCAGGGTGGACGCCAGCACCGCCAGGGCGATCCACAGCAGGGAAACGGCCAGAAACAGCAGGTCGTTGTAAGAGACCTTCAGGGCGGCCAGCTTCATCTTCTTCACCGTTTTGTCCACGGCGGCGTTGCGGTAGCCCCGGATCTCCAAGGCCTCCACCGTGGTGCGGGAGCGCTTGGCGGTGTTGAGCATCAGGGGATAGAAAGCGTGCATCACGGTCTTGATTTGGTACCACAGGTATTTCACGTTGCCCACAAAGCCCTCCCGGATCGGGGGATTGCCCCGCAGCCGGAAGGAGAGGAGGATGTTTTGAAATTCCTCCATGAGCATGGGCAGCACCCGGTAGGCGTAGGAGATAGAGAAGGATAGCCGCTCCGGGCAGCCGAACCACATCAGCCCGCAGGAGAGCTTGTCCGGGTCCAGGCCAGAGAACACGGTCACGGAGGCCAGGGAACAGGTGGCCACTTTCAGGGTGAGCACCAGCAGGGGGGCCACCGTGTCCCCGTTGCCCCCAAACAGCAGGGAGACCAGCAGCAGATACCCTGTCTGGGAGAACACTCCCAGGGCGAACACCAGCAGCACCAGCCCGGCCACCTTGGCCAGCAGGGTGGTGGCCACCACCAGGAGGAAACTGGCCATCAAAAACCACAGGTCATTTACGAACCAGGGGGCCAGGCCGAAGAACAGGTACCACACGATCAAGATGCGGGGGTCCAGCTTGGCGATGACGGTGTCGTCGTTGCCGTAGGCGTTTTTCAGCACCTGGTTGCGGAGAAAATCCATGGAGAACTTGTCCAGCACGCTCTCCGAAAGCTTCTTTTTTGTTTTCGTTCCCACTTCCATCTTAAGCTCCCTCCCCAAAGCTGTCAAGGAATTCCTCTACCGTGTAGCACAAGGCCCGCTTGTCCAGGGCCTGGCCCATGGAAAAGATCTCCGGCGGACGGATGCCCACCTCTTCCAGCAGGGCCCGGTCCCCGAAGATCTGGTCCCGGGTGCCGTCGGCTACCACCCGGCCGTTCTTCAGCACCACAATGCGCTGGGCCCACTGGCACACCAGCTGCATATCGTGGGTGGCGATCATCACCGTGCCGGTGATTTCCTTCATGTCCTCCAGGGTCTTCATAATCTCCCGGCGGGTGGCGATGTCCAGGTTGGCGGTGGGCTCGTCCAGCAGCAGAATGCCTGGGTCCAGCGCCACGCCGATGGCCAGGCTGGCCCGGCGCATCTGGCCCCCGGAGAGGAGCCGCCCGTCCCGCTCCGCCAGGTCCTCCAAACGGAACCGCTCCAGCAGCTGCCGGGTGCGGCGCTGGTAATCCTTCACACCCCGGGCTTTCATGGCGAAAGACACATCCGCCCGGATGGAGTCCTGGATGAACATCTGCTCCGGGTTTTGGTAGACCAGGCTGATCTGCCGGGACAGGTCCTCCGTCCGTTTCCGGTAGATGCTGTCCCCGTTTAAGAAGATCTCCCCCTCGCTGGGTTTCAGGAGGCCCACCATCAGCTTCATCAGGGTGGATTTCCCCGCCCCGTTGGAACCGATGAGGGCCACCTTGTCCCCCCGGCGGATGGTCAGGTCCAGCCCCTCGAAGATTTTCCGGGGCTCCCCTTTGACCGAGCGGTAGGAGACCGACACCCCCCGAAACTCCACGGCAGGTTCCTCCTGCCGGCGGGGGGCGGCTTCCGGCGGTGCCGGCTTCTCCATGTAGGAGAGGGGGGAGAAGGCCGCCTTTCCCTCCTCCACCGTGGTGGGAAGCGCCTGCTCCCAGGGGAGGGCGCCCTTGCGCCGCAGCCCGTCGGCGGCAAGGGTCACCTGGGGCGGGAAGATGTTGGATTCCCGCAGCTCCCCCACCCGGCGCAGGGCCTCATGGGCCGGGAGCTTCCAGGCGATCTTCCCGTCCCGCATGAGCACCACGTGCTTGCAGTAGTCGGCGATGTACTCCGTGTGGTGCTCGATGACCAGGATGGTCTTGCCGTGCTTCTCATTGAGCTCTTTCAATACCCCATAGATGCGGTCGGCATGGCCTGGGTCCAGCTGGGCGATGGGCTCATCCAGAATCAGCACCTCCGGTCCCAGGGACACCGCCCCCGCCAGGGCCAGCAAGTGGGTCTGCCCGCCGGAGAGGGACCACACATAATCTTGTTCACGACCCTCCAGGCCGCACAGGCCCAGGGCCTCTTTGCCGCGCTTTTCATAGT
>CALXBG010000089.1 GCA_944386485.1 uncultured Pygmaiobacter sp.
GAACACCTGGTACCAAACCACGGACCCATGGTCTCGGATCTGGGTGTAGCTGGACGAGGTTTCCACCGCCAAATAGGTCTTTCCGCCGACGATGCTCCTGCCCAGCGCCGGAAGGGTGCCGGCGTCCGCGTAGTTGTAAAGCCCGTCCTGGCTTCTCGCTGTCACCGACACGCCCTCACGGATGGGCGTGCCCTCCTCCATCAGTTTTGCCACCTCCGCCTCGGTCAGGGACTGGGGCGTGTCCTCCGGCACCTCATAGACGCTCACCACCGCCGTGGGGGGAGTCCCGCCCGCCTGAGGGCTTACGTCCTGCTTGCGGATTTCCAGCGGCACATAGGGCGTGTTGTAGGCCTGGTAGACATAGGTGTTGTTCAGCTCAACGGGCTGTCCCTGGTCGACGAGGTGGAAGCGGATGGCCGTGCCGGAATCGGACGCCGCCGTTCCATCCTCCGTTTTCATCTGGGTATCGCCGACAAACAGGCCCTGCAGCTCCTTGTAGCCCTCCGGCACATGGGATTCCGTCACCGCATAGACCCTGCCGCTCTCCACGGTGAAGACCACCCGGCCGTCCTTGCCGGTGGTCGCATCGGTCACCACCTGCCAGGAGCCCTCCGCGTCCTTGGTGTACAGAGTGAAGGTCGCGCCCTCCAAGGGCTGGGGGTTCACGCCTTCCTTCATGTTGTCATACTTCGTGATCTCGATCTTGCAGCCCAAATAGTTGGGGAAGATAAGTTTTTCCAGCATAGCCTGATCGTTTTGCCCCCGATCTTCTCCGGCCATGGTGTTCTTATTGTAGTCGCCATGCACGAGGGACTCGCCCGGCTTCACCGCCACCTCCGTCCACGGGTATTCGAGCACGTAGCCGTCCGGCGCCTTGAGCTCCTGCAGCTTAAAGCTATCGCCCTGCTCGCTTGCCAAGGGCAGCCGCACGCAATACTTGCCCTCTCCCAGCTCCGTCCACGTGCCGGTGGCGTCTGTACGGTACTGGTCGCCTGCCTTTCGATAGGCTTCAAAGGCGGCGCCATTCAACGGATTGCCCTTCCCTCCATCCACCTTGAGCACGGTCACCTCGGCGTACAGATAGAGGTTGGTGGCCACCACGGTCGCGCCCTGGTTGCTGTCGTCGGGCATGGTGAAAGAGTAATACCCGTCCGCCTCCGTAAGCGCGGACCCGTCCGCCTCCATGCCCGTCAGCAGGAAGCCTTCGTCCATTTCTTCCCGAAGGTAATAGATCGCCCCCTGGCTCAGGCCGTCGAAAACCGCCTGCAGTGGCGGGGTTGTATTTTCCGGATCGTATTGTATGCTTTTCGTCTCGATCGGTTTTTTGTTCGCGTCATAGAGCGTGAAGGTGAAGCTGTGCTCTTCCAAAACCTCGAGCTCTCCGGCATCGATCTTCTTCTCCAAGGTCAGGGACACCTTCTTGGCGTCGGTAAACGACAGGGATGTGCCCGCCGCGACCTCCTTGCCCAAAATGGTCACGGTCTTATTCAGGCCCCCGGTCACCACGGCATACTGGGGCTCGGCGTTGATGTCGTAGCCCGCGGGCGCTGCCGTTTCGGTCACCTTGTACACGCCCGGCTCCAGGTTTTTGGCCGTCGCCTTGCCATCAGCGCCGGTGGTCACGGTGCAGGCAGTCTTCCACTCCCCGTCCGCGGCGACGCTTTCCTTCCCCTGCCAGCTTGCAAAGGGCCGGTAGTCCAGTCGGAAGGTCGCGCCCTCCAACTTTTTGGTTTCGTCGTGCCGGTCGGCCTTTTCGATGGTCAGGCTGCCGAGGGCGGGGTCCTCCAGGTGCAGCGTCAGGTTCTTGACGCCATAGTCCTCCAGATCCACCTTTTCGGTGACGACCACCTGGCCGTCTCGCGCTTCCGTCACAAAGCCAAGGAAGATGCCCTCGGTCGCAAACTCGCTGAGCGCATACGATCCCCAGGCATGGCCTTTATCCGCATAGGTTTCCTGCAGGTAGGTCTTCAGATAATCCTTGGAGTGGCCGGCCGCGGCCGCCGTCTCCGAAAGGGTGTACACGCCGCTGCCGATGCCGGAAAAGCTCGCCTTGCCCTTGTCGTCCGTGATGGCGGGTAGGGGCGTGGCCCCCTTTTCCTCTTTCAGGGCAAACGCAGCGTCCGAGAGCGGCGTTTGCGTATCCGCCGACACCTTCTCCAGGTCGAGGGTCAGCTTCTTCGGGTTGTACAGGGAGATCTGAACGTTCCTATCGACCACCTCGAAGGTATAGGCATTTGCGCTATAGATGTTTTCATAGTTCGGGTCTGGGCTGGTCTCAAGGATGCGATACGTGCCGACGCCAAGGCCCTTGGGGAAGGCGAAATACCCGTCTTCATCCGTGGCGAAGCTGGCGGTTGGCTCGCTTTCGTAGCTGGGATAGGCATAGTCCACCCAATTACCGTCGGACAAGCGCTGCAGCTTCATGGTGACGGAAAGGGGCTCGCGGCCGCCGGCGGAGAGGAAATGGGCGTCCAGCTCCTCGCTGGTCTTGTTCAGGGTCTGCGCGTTCACCTCGTAGCCGTACTTTCGCACCGTCACGGCGTACTCGTCCACGGGCCAGTTGACGATGCGGTATTGGCCTGTTGCATTCGGGACTTTTATCGCAGCATAGTCGCCCTCTCCCGTCTCCTTGGTGGGGTACAGGGCCCAACCCGCCTGCTCTTCCGCCAGCGGCTCGTCGCTGTCCGCCCCCTTGACGTAGTAGGCGTCGTTGAACACCTCGGTGGTGCTGCCTTCCTCATGATCAAAATACATCAGGAGCCGGTATGCGCTTTCCGGCGCGTCAAAGCCCGCAGGGGTGCCGCTCTCCACCAGCAGGACGCGCGCGTAGCCGTTGCCCTCCTCGTCTGTCCAGAGGACGTCCTGCTCCACGTCCTGCGCGTTTTTATCTTTATACTTCTCCCACAGCTCCTTAAAGCTGAAGGCCTTGGAGGAGGCCCAGGCGGTGAGCTCCCCGCTGGGGGAGGTGGTCAGGTTGTTGTCCAGGCCGGTGGTGAAGGTATCCAGCAGGCCCACGATGGTTCCGTCCGCGTGGGCCAGATAGAGCTGGAAGGTGGCGTTGCCAAGGGGCGTGTACGTTCCCTCGCGCTCGCCGTCCGCGTTCAGGGACCCCGCCCACTTGGCGATGCGCACCGTGGAGAACATCGTGCCGCCGCCGCCATAGACCGGGATGTTTTGGGTATGCGCCTCCGTCACCTTGTCGTCCACATAGTTAAACACCTGTTTGGAGGGAATGCCGTCCTGAGCAACGGAAGCATTGGTATAGTTCGTCCCTTCGCGTTTGATGAGGGTGATCTGGTGGGCCGGATCGATTTGTGCGCCGATGCCGGGGGTGGTTTCCACCAGCCAATAGACCACGTCGTCCGCGGCCTTGAGGATGTCCGTGCCGAACCAACCGTCCAGGCGCTTTCCGTCGGCGCTGTACAGGGTGCCGCTGGAGTAGCTGCCCACG
>CALXBG010000090.1 GCA_944386485.1 uncultured Pygmaiobacter sp.
GCACTCTCTACCAATAATCTATACGCTCAGGGAACCATCCGGCTGGAAGGCCCGGTAACCCTGCTGGCCGAGGGGTCTCCTTTCTTCTCGACCTGCACCTCCCCCAGCGGCATAACATACAGCTACGACTCGGGCGAATTGGAAGCCCCCTATCTCTTTGGCGACGGCGAGCTCGCCGAGGGGGTCAAACCGCTCGATGTGCTGGTGGTCGGCGGGGTCGACCTGCTCACGGCAGATCCGGCAGACTATCCCGCCGGGGTCCGCTTTGACCGGTACACCAATACCCTGACCCTCGAGGGCGCAGAGATCTATGTCAGAGACTATACCGACCCGGATACCCCCGAGGACAGCTACGGCATCTATGCCGGCGGCGCCGGGCCGCTGACCGTCGTGGCGCAGGGGAAAAATGAGATCATCGGCACCGGCGTCGGTACGAGCGGCGCGACCTGGGGCATCTATGCCGAGGGCGGGCTGACCCTCACCGGCGACGGCGCGCTGTTTGTCGCGAGCACCGTCACCGCGCTGGGTACCGGCGAATCGGCCGGCGTCACCCTCGACCTCGGCCTCTCCCTCACCATCGACCGGGCGGGCAAGCTTTGCAGCGGCGCCCTTCTGACGAGCGTGCCTGCTACCGGCGTGAGCGTGCTCTATGCCGGCGCGAGCGAGAGCGAGGCGGAGCCGATCACGGTCGACCAGCTGACCGCGGACTGTCAGTATCTGCGGATCGAGCGGTATCTGCTCAATCCGGCGGACTATGAGGACTATCAGCTGCTGTCCGGCCTTGGCTACTACCGGCTCGATTTCAAGGTACCCGAAGGCGCGACCCTGACCGGTCTGACCCTCGGCGGCGAAGCGCTGGAAAAGGGGGCCGGGGCGGACTACACCTATTATTCCAGCGATTCCTACCTGACGATTTACAGCGACGTCTTTGCGGCGTTGCGGCAAAACGGCGACGCCTTCGAGATCGAACTCGCGCTGACCTTCACAAAGGACGGCGTGACCACTACCCTGCCCTACACCATGTCCTTCGGCCCGACGGCCAAACTGACCATCGAGGCGGACGAGGGCGTCTACTGGGCGGCGGGCGGCTACTCGAACGGCGGCAGCCTGCTCTATCTGCCGGTCGGCGAGCCGGTCGAGGTCACGGCGCGGGTAATCAGCAGCTACTACGACTTCCTCGGCTGGGAGGTCGGCGGCACGCTGAGCGCCGACGAGACCTATTCCTTCCAGCTGACCGCGGACACCACCGTCCGGCTGCGGGCCGAACCGAAGGACAGCGGCCTTGCCTTCTCGGCGCAGCGTCTTGACTTTGGCAGCATCACCGAGGGGGATGCGGTTCCCGCGGGCAGGACGGTGACCCTGACCAACACCGGCGAGGTGCCGCTCGAGCTTCGCAATGCGGCGCTCACCTCCTTTGAGATCGTCGCGATCGAGCCGCTGGTTACCTCCCTTGCACCGGGCGAGGCGGTCACCCTGACCATCCGGCCCAAGGAGGGGCTTGCGGCGGGCAGCTATACCGAGACGCTGACCGTGACCGGCCTGCTCAACGATCAGGTCTCCCCGCTCACCGCCCGGCTCTCCTTCCCGGGCGAGGAGGAGACGGCGCCGGTCAACGCCTTCACCACCACCGCGTCGGTCACCCTGGCTTTCACCGTGCTGGAGGAGGGGGTCGAGCCGGTCTATGCCCTCACCCTCTCGGCACAAACGCTCTCGTTTGACAAGACCATCGAGGGCGGCGCGGCCCCGGCGGCCAAGACGGTCGAGCTCGAAAATACCGGCAACGTCCCGCTGACCCTCGCGGCGGCGGTGCCCGAGGGCTTCACCCTTGCCGGGTTTGCCGAGGGCGATCTGCTCGGCGCGGGCGAGAGCCTGACGCTGACCATCCAGCCCGAGGCGGGGCTTGCGGCGGGCAGCTACGACGGCACGCTGACCCTCACCGGCAGCAGCGGCGATGAGAAGACCGAGGCCGCTCTCCCGCTGACCTACTCCGTCGAGAAGGCGGATTACCGGCTCGGCTTCTCGCTCGAATCGATCTCGTTTGGAACCGTCGCCGAGGGGGACGCGGCCCCGGCGGCCAGGACGGCCGGGCTTGAAAACACCGGCAACCTGCCGCTGACCCTCAAGCTGACCCTGCCCGAGGGCTTTGTGGTCGAGGGCATCGCCGAGGGCGCGACCCTCGAGGCGGGCAAGACGGTCACCCTGACCATCCGGCCCGGCGACGGGCTTGCGGCAAAGAGCTATGACGGCACGCTGATCGTCGAGGGCTTTGCCGGCGACAGCGCGGTGGTCAAATCCGAGCTTCGGCTGACCTACACCGTCACCGCCAAGACTGATACGCCGGACGATTCGACCGGCGGCGACTTTGATGTGTCGGACGGCACCCCGAGCGGCGGCGGCACCCCGAGCGGCGGCGGCACCCCGAGCGGCGGCGGCAGCACGGGCGGCGGTTCGACCGGCGCGAACACCGGCACGAACACCGGTTCGGGCAGCGCGGGCGGTTCGAATAGTTTGAGCAGTTCGAGCAGTTCGAACAGCTCGGGCAGCTCGGGCAGCTCGGGCAGCTCCACCGGTACGGGCAGCGCGGACGAGGACGAGGAGAGCGCGGGCGGCGAGAGCGCACCGGCCACCGGCGGTGAGACCGGGGCGGAGGGCGACGATTCCGCACCGGCCGGCGAGCCGGCCGGCGGCGGGGTTTCCTCCGGCAGCGGCTTCAGCTTCTCGATCCTCTGGATCCTGCTGTTGCTCGCGCTGCTGCTGCTGATCGCAATTCTGATCCTGCTGCGCCGCCGCGGTGCAAATCAGGATCA
>CALXBG010000091.1 GCA_944386485.1 uncultured Pygmaiobacter sp.
TGGAGACGGAAGAGGGCGATGTGTTCCGCGCCTGCGCGGAGATCCTTTGCAAGCTGGCTTACGCGAGCGAAGTCACCACCGGCGGCGGGTTCGACCTGCCCGGCGCCGTCACCATCGTCACCACGGGCGCGAAGCTCTATATCCCGATGGACGAGCTTGTCGACAAAGAGGCCGAGCGCGCCCGCCTGCGCAAAGAACTGGAGGGCTGCCGCAAGCAGCTTGCCGGCGTGCAGGCCCGCCTGGCGAACGAGAATTTCACGAGCAAAGCCCCGGAAAAAGTCATCGAGGGCGCGCGCCAGAACGAGCAGAAGCTTTCAGAGCGCGTCCGCCTGCTGGAATCTTCGCTGGCGGCGCTCGGCGAATAAGGAGAGACCCATTTTGACCTATGAAGAAGCCTTGCGGCGCGTGCATGCGTCGCTGCGCTTTGGCATGAAGCCCGGGCTCGAGCGCATCCGCGCGCTCATGGCCCGCCTGGGGGACCCGCAAAACCGGCTGCATGTGGTGCATGTGGCCGGCACCAACGGCAAGGGCACCACTTGCACGCTCATCGCCGCCGCGCTGCGCGCGGCGGGCTACCGCACCGGCCTTTACACTTCGCCTTATGTGACGGATTTCCGGGAGCGGTTCCAAATCGACGGCGAAATGATCCCCGAGGAGGAATTCGTGGACTGCGCGTCCCGCGTTTTCCCCGCGGCGGACGCCGTCGCGCCGGAATACGGCGACGTGACGGAATTTGAACTCATCACCGCCATTGCGTTCGACTGGTTCGCGCGCCGCGGCTGCGGCTGCGTCGTGCTGGAGGTCGGCCTCGGCGGGCGTCTCGACGCGACAAACGTCATCCCCGTGCCGGACGCCGCCGTCATCACGTCTATCTCGCTGGACCACACCGCCGTCCTCGGCGATACGCTCGAAGAGATCGCCGCAGAAAAAGCCGGCATCCTCAAGCCCGGCGGGCACGCCGTCCTCTACCCGGAGCAAGCGCCCGAGGTGTTCGAAACCATCCGGCGCATTGCGGCGGAGCGCGGCGTGGAATGCGCCGCCGCGCCGCTTGCGGGCATCCGCGAGACGGGCGCTACGCTGGAGGGCAGCACGCTCGCCGTGGACGGGAAAGAGCTGTTCCTGCCGTTTACCGGCGCGCACCAGGAGAAAAACGCCGCCACCGCCCTCGCCGCGCTGGAATTGCTGCGCCGCCGCGGGTACCGTATCCCGTGGGAGGCGGTGAAGACCGGCTTTGCCAACGCGCGCATCCCCGCGCGCATGGAAATCCTCGGCCGGCGCCCGCTGGCGCTGCTGGACGGCGGCCACAACCCCGGCTGCGCGCAGGCGCTCGCGGCGGTGCTGCGGCGCTTCCTGCCGGGGAAAAAGCTGGTGGCCGTCATGGGCATGCTGGCCGACAAGGACAGCCGCGCCTCGCTTGCGGCGGTGGCCCCGCTCTTTTCCACGGTGCTCACGCTGCGGCCGGAAAACCCCCGCGCGCTCTCCGCGCAGGCGCTGCGGGACGAGGCCGCCGCCTTCTGCCCGGACGCCCGCGCGATGGAGGATCCCGAAGAAGCCCTGCGCCTGGCGGCGGAATTGGCCGGGCCGGACGGCGCGGTCATCCTCTGCGGCTCGTTCTACCTGGCGGGCGAGCTGCGCCCGCTGGCGCTGCGCCTGTTCGGGGAATAAAAAAACCGCCCTACGGCGGGATTCGAGCGATATTTTACCCCCTATCCGGTATTGTAACGGGTAGGGGGATTTTTTTGCCCCGTATATCTATAAATTATTTTATTTTCCCATCGATGAATCATGCGCCCGGCGGCGGGGCATACTGGTGTCGGAACCGGTCGGACGCCGCCGGGGAAACGGAACGGAGGGATGGCGGATGGGGATCCGCTTGGTGCTCAGGGGCGGGACGCTCACGGCGCTGCTCAGCGGGGAGATTGACCACCACACGGCGCGCATTTTGCGCGAGGAAATCGACGGCGCGGCCGCCAAGGCGCGCCCGGACCGGCTGGTGCTGGATTTTTCCGGGGTGCAGTTTATGGACAGCTCCGGCGTCGGGCTCATCATGGGCCGCTACCAGTGGATGAAATCGCTGGGCGGCAGCGTCGTGCTGGCAAACCTGCCGGAACGGCTGGAAAAAATCGTGTCCATGGCGGGCCTGGACAAGCTCGCCGTAGAGAGGGAGGTGGCTTCGCGTGAAGCCGGAAAATGAGATGCGGGCGGCGTTTCCCAGCGCCTCTGCCAACGAGGGGCTGGCGCGCGCAGTGGTGGCGGCCTTTGTAGCGCAGGCGGACCCCACGGTGGCGGAGCTTGCAGACATCAAAACCGCCGTGTCGGAGGCGGTGACGAACTGCATTGTCCACGCGTACCGCGACACGCTGGGGACGGTGTACATAACCGCCAAACTGTGGGGGGACGGCACGCTGCAAATTAAAGTGCGGGACAAGGGCTGCGGCATTGCAGACGTGAAACGGGCCATGGAGCCGCTGTTTACCACCGGCGGCGAGGAACGCGCCGGCCTCGGCTTCGCCGTGATGCAGAGCTTTATGGACCGCGTGCAGGTGCGCTCGAAGCCCGGGGCCGGCACCACCGTGACGCTGCAAAAGAAGTTGGCCCGCCGCCCGCCGAATGGATGACCGGGAACGGCGCGTCCGCGAAAACCTCGGCCTCGCGCACGCGTGCGCCAACCGCTTCCGCGGGCGCGGCGTGGAGTACGACGACCTCTTCCAGGCGGGGTGCGTCGGCCTTGTCAAGGCCGCAGACGGCTTCGAGCCCGCGCGCGGCCTGCGCTTTTCCACCTACGCGGTGCCGGTCATTTTGGGCGAGATCAAGCGCATTTTCCGCGACGGCGGCAGCGTCAAGGTCGCCCGCCCGCTCAAAGAGCTTTCGCTGCGCGCCCGGCGCGAGGAGGAGCGCTTCCTCCTGCAGGAGGGCCGCCCGCCCACCGTGGGCGAGATGGCCGGGCTGCTCGGCGTGCCGCCGGAAGAGGCCGCGCTGGCCGTCAACGCAGGGAAAGCGCCGCTCTCCCTCACGGCGGGGGAGGGCGGCGCTTGGGACGTGCCGGTGGAAGCGCCCGAGGAAGCGGCCCTGGAGCGCGTCTCGCTGCGGCAGGCGCTGGCGGGCCTGCCGCCCGGCGACCGCGCGCTGATTGAGCAGCGGTATTTCGGCCGCAAGACGCAGGCGGAAACGGCCCGCGCCCTCGGCATGACGCAGGTGCAGGTCTCCCGCCGGGAGAAGAAGATCCTCGCGCTGCTGCGCGAACGCCTCGCGGGCTGAATTACGCCAGCGACGAAAGGTCGTACGGCGTCGTCTGGTAGACGAAATAGTTCAGCCAGTTTGAAAAAAGCAGGCTCGCGTGCCCTTTCCAAAGGACCATCGGGCGGGAATAAACGTCGTTGTCCGGGAAATAATTCGCCGGTACCTGTGGACGCAGGCCTTTGTTGACGTCGCGGAAATATTCATTCGCGAGCGTTTCGCGGTCGTATTCCGCATGGCCCATTACAAAGAACTGCCGCCCGTTGCGGTTGGCCGCAAGGTGTACGCCGGCCTGCGCGCTGTAGGTGAGCACCTCGAGCGCGGGGTTCGCCTCCAGGTCTTCGCGGCGCACCTCGGTGTAGCGCGAGTGCGGCGCAAAATAGCGGTCGTCAAAGCCGCGCGTGAGCGGGTGCAGCGGGTCGAGCACGCGGTGCGAATAGACCCCCGAGAGCTTTTGCGGCAGCAGGTGCTTTTGGATGCCGAAAAAATAGTACAGCGCCGCCTGCGCCCCCCAGCAGATGGTGAGCAGCGAATGTACATGCGTGCGGCTCCACTCCCAGATGCGGCAGAGCTCCGGCCAGTAATCCACCTCTTCATACGGCAGCTTTTCCACCGGCGCGCCGGTGACGATCATCCCGTC
>CALXBG010000092.1 GCA_944386485.1 uncultured Pygmaiobacter sp.
AAAACGCCAACTCCCTGGCGGACGGGATCACGCATGCGCGCCCGAAAGCGGGTGAACCACCGGTACAGTAGACAAAACAGAATTTGGGCATATAATAGAGACAGAAACCAAACGAAGCGGCGCTTCGGGAAAGGAAAACACCATGATCCGTTTCTCCCTGTATGTTGAAGAGCGTTATGAAGCCCGCGCGGAATACGCGCGCGGTCTGTTTCGTGCGCCTTCATGGGGAGAGAGCCGGGGTCGTTGAGGGATTCCTCCAACGAAGAAAACCGCTTGCCATGGAAGGCAGGCGGTTATTTTTTTCGATTGGAGGGAAAGAAAATGCCAACCGTGGATATGGTGCGTACCGGACAAAACATCAATCGTCTCCGCAAGCAAACGGGGCTTTCCACCGCGGACCTGCAGGCTGCGCTGGGGCTCTCCTCGCCCCGCGCCATCTTCAAATGGCAGCGCGGCGATTGCCTGCCGACCGTGGACAACCTGGTCGTGCTGGCGGCGCTGTTCGGCGTGCGGATCGACGATATTCTGGCGATCGACGTGGCGGGATAACGCCGCAAAACAGGTTTCTGATCCAGGCAGAGCGGCAAAAGCGTCCTGCCTGTTCTATGGCCCCTTAGTCAAGTTGGTGCAAGACGCCGGCCTCTCAAGCCGGAGGCGCCGGGTTCGAATCCCGCAGGGGTCGCCATATCAGGGGAGGCGGCGAAGACGGCGAGTCGCGGCGGACTGTAAATCCGTTGCCTTCGGGCTAAGAGAGTTCAAATCTCTCCCTCCCCACCACAGGGCCCCTTGGTCGAATCGGCTCAGGACGCCGGGCTTTCAATCCGGAAATGTTGGGTTCAAATCCCACAGGGGTCACCATAGCGGGAATCCGTCGGCAGCGGTTCCCAAACAGCAGGCAAGGCCCCGCAGCAAACGCTGCGGGGCCTTGCTCGTTATGCCGGGCAAGCCCGATCAGCGGCCTTGCGGAGCGCAGAACCAAAGAAACCAACGAAAACAGCGGACATTGATCTGTCTTTGCGGCAATCCGTCCTTGACTGCACCCTGCGTGCAGTGGCATGGCAAAAAAGGTGTGGGATATGGCAAAAAGCGGCTTTTACCCATCCAACTCCGCGTAGCGGGTGATACGCATGACGGTGATCCTGCACTTTTTTATATCAGAATCCCCTCGCAGTGGTCGATCTCGTGCTGGATGATCTGGGCGGGCCAGCCGGTCCAGGTCTTGAACCGCACCCGGAACTGCTCATCCTGATACTGCACCTTGATGGTTTTCCAGCGCCTTGCCTTGCGGGTGCCCGTCAGGGACAGGCAGCCCTCCTCAGCCTCGTAGGGGCCGCTTTTTTTGACGATCTGTGGGTTGAACAGCACCCGGTAGCCCCCCTCGTCGTCGAAGACGATGATGCGCCTCGACACGCCGATCATGTTGGCGGCCAGGCCCACGCAGCCGTCGGCGTGGGCCTCGAGCGTTTCCAGCAGGTCGGCGGCCACCGGCAGGTCGTCCGGCGTGGCGGGCTCAGATTTCCGGGCCAGAAACAGCACGTCCTTGCAGATCTCTCGTACCATGTCAGTTCTCCTTGTGGTTTTGGATGGCCGCCGCGATGGTCTCGGCCGCGAGGCGGGACCCCGCTTCGGTGGGATGTACTCCGTCCGGGGCGTAGAGCTCTTCGGTGTCGGCCCGTTCGTAAAAGCGTCGGCCTGCGTCTGCCAGCAGCGCCCGGTTCTCCCGGGCGGCCTGCCGGTACGCCCCGGACAGGGCCCGGCTCATCTCGTCGTAGTCCCAGCTCTTGGCGGAAAGAGCCTCGCTGCCCTTCCGGTAGGCCCAGGTGGCGTAGAGGACGGGGGTGGCCCCGTTTGCATGGATCTGCCCGCAGAGCCGGGCCACGCTGGAAAAGAAACTTTTCGGTGAGGAGACAGGGCCGTGGCTCATCTCCTGCAACACCACATAGTCCCAGTGCTCGCCCGTGAGAGCGGCCTGGGTGCGGGCCCCCAGCCGGGTGGCCGGGTTCAGCTGCTCGCTCAGCCGCGCTCCGCCCCGGGTGTGGTGGACCATCTCCGCGCCGGTGAGCCCGGCCAGCATGGCGGGCATATCATTGGCAAAGGTCAGGCTGTTGCCCAGCATGAGGATGCGCATGGGGAAAACTCCTTTCAGGGACCCGCGCCCGGGAAACGCCCGCAGGCTTTCTTGTCGCGTTTCGCGGCCACGGGGACGCCCCGTTTTGTGGTGCTTTGCACCGCTGTGGAAAGTATAACACAGCGGCGGGTGGGCGGCCAAGCGCCGCAGAAAGCGGCCCTCCCTGGCAACCGGGGGAGTGGGGGCTGCCCCCTCACAGATTCCCGGCCGGTTCTTTTGCCATCCACCCGATCCCTGCCGCCGTTCGCTCCACCGGGTGGTCGTGGTGGCCGCCGGGGTTCAGCTGGAATGTGGTGTGGATGCCCTGCTTCCGGTAAGACCTGCAAATGGTCTCGGTGCTTTCCAGCACCGTCTGGAGCACCGGGTTCCGCGTTCTGCTCTCCCGGTCACCCAGGGAGAAATAGACACAGTCCGGCCGGCACAGGGGCGTGTGGGAGAACACATACTCCCGAAACCCGGGGAACCAGAGAGAGCCGGACACGCTGGCGGCTCGGGCAAACACGTCCGTGCGATAGAGGGCGTACACCGCGAACAGCCCCGCCAGGGAGTAACCCGCGATGCCGCGCCAGCGGGGCGCGCCGGGCAACTACCGCTCGGCGGTGGGCAATATTTCTCCCGTCAGAAGCCGCAGATAGTCATCGGCGCCGCCGGAGAAGGGCGCGGCGTTTTTGAACACCGCCGGGCTGTCCCAGGGGGCCATGTCCCGGTCCCAGTCCAGTCCGCTGATCGCCACCAGGGTCAGCGGCGGGGCGGCGGGCAGAGCGTCAAAAACCTTCTGTCCCTCCTCGCCGAAGGTGTTCAGATACACCACCGGAGCGTCCGGCTCGGCGGCGGGGAAAACGGTCACACTCTTGCCGCCGGCAGTGAATGTGTGCATGGTGCGGCCTCCCTCCTGTTCACAGTGCGGCGCAGCCGCGCAGCAGTTCCTCCAGTGCCTTCGCAAATGCCTCATCCTGCTCTTTCGTGCGCCTGGCAGGCCCCTTCGGGTGCTTGCCGGCCCGAAGGAGCTTTTTGTTCTGCCAGCGGCGTTCCAGCAGGGCGTCGATGTTGTCGGCGGTGTACTCCAGGCCGTTCTGGTTCAGCACCCGGGCCCGGCGGGCCAGACACATGCTGGCCAGACCGTAGTCCTGGGTCACCACGATGTCCCCGGGACGCACCCGGTTGACCAGCGCAAAGTCCACGCTGTC
>CALXBG010000093.1 GCA_944386485.1 uncultured Pygmaiobacter sp.
GCACCACCTATCTGGTCTTAGACGACGGCGCCAGCCAGATTCTCGCTTACATTTCCTTGTGCAACGACGCCATCAACTTGGAGTTCCAGGAGAGAACGGACTCCGGCATTACATACGGCTCTGCCCCAGCATTGAAAATCGCCCGCTTGGCGGTGAGCGTCGACTTCGTCCGCCGGGGGCTTGGCAAACAGTTGATCCAGTTTGCGGCGTTCCAAGCCCAGCGCATCCGGCAGTACTCCGGGGTATTCTTCCTTACACTGGACTGCTACGAGCACCGGGTATCGTTTTACGAATCCCTGGGTTTCGTCCGCAACCTGATCCAGCCTGTAGCGCTCCACTATGACAGCCCCATCAGTATGCGGCTTGGGTTGGATGCGTTTATGGAATCTTTGGCAGTGGATTGACGGGCACATTTTTTGATCGGATGACAGTATTTTGGACAGTTTTTTCTGGACTGTTTAAAAAGATGAGAAGGGGAAATTATGAATGCCAAACATATTGGTATATGTGCCTTGTGTGGAAAAGAAAAGGAATTAACCTTCGAACATCTTCCGCCTAATAAAGCATTTAATTTCACACCAGCTAAACCTGTCAATGGAGAGGATTTTATTCACTCTTCAGATGACAAAAATCGCGTTCCTTGGGATTTGTCAGGGCTGAAATATCAAAATCAGCAAAAGGGAATGGGCTCTTTTTCTTTGTGCCAAAGTTGCAAAAATTTAACAGGAACCTGGTATGGAGATAGCTATGTCGACTTCGCCAAGAGAATGCACTTTCTGTTAAGCAAAGAAGTCCCAGTAGATCATCAAGCAGTTGCATTTGTAGTAAGAAAGATATATCCACAGAGGATTATTAAACAGGTCGTTTCTATTTTTTGCTCAATCAATAAAGACATTTATGATGATCCAAGGATTACGACGCTGCGAGAGTTTGTCTTAGACAAGGAAGCTGTATCTTTGGATAAAAGCAGATATAAGATATGTGCATACTTAAATCGCGGTATACTTATTAAATATTGCGGGTTATCGGTTCTCTTGCATATTAATGATATGAAAAATATTACATCTAAATGCGTGTCAGAATTTTGCGCTTACCCATTAGGATTTTTGATTTATTTTGATCTGGAAGAGGATGATTCTTGCTTAGGAACAGATATTACCGCCTTTTCTGACTATGCATTTGACGATATTGTTGATTTTCAAATTACCATCCCAATATTTGAAAACAATTCATGGATACCAGAAGATACCCGAAGTAAAGCTGAGATTGAACAAACAATTGCAAAAAATAAAGCGAGGTTTTGAAATTCACATAGTGAGCAGGAAAGTTTGAAGGCATCGAAGGAAGAATCAATGATGGATATAAAAGAAATAACCGAAAAAGTAGACTCGTTAAAATCCGAGGTTCAATCTCATATCCATTCATATATGATGGATCCAGATTGTACTTAACTTTTGAACCCGGCTGATCAGACAGCAAGGTTATTTTCTCTTTTGCGGTAATCTTCTTCAGTCTTGTCAGGTGTGCGATAGTTGTTGGCACGGTGGGGACGGCTTGCATTATATAAGTTCATGTATGCTTGAATACGTGCCTTGCAATCCGCAAAAGAACGGTACGTTGTACGATAAATCTCTTCCTGCTTCAAGGAGGAGAAGAATGCTTCCATCACACTGTTGTCATAGGGATTTTTTGTACGGGAAAAGGACTGGGTAAACCCATGCGGCAGCAGCAATTGACGGAAGGCATAGGAAGTGTATTGACAGCCTCTGTCAGAATGGAAGATGAGATGATCGCTGGGTTGCCGAGTTTTCAGCGCTGCTTTGAACGTTGCAGTCACAAGCTGTGTGCTGGCCTTTGGCGATATTTTGTATGTGATCATTTTCCTGGAAAACAGGTCGAGAATGGCGCAGAGGTAATAAGTATTGTAGTCAACAGTGTTTATAGTGTTAAGGAGGAAGCTACAATGGCAAATAAATTTTTGTTACCGATTTTTAAAAAGCTTTATGGTTGTGATTTCTCTTACGGAAATTTTGATCAAAGACTAGAAATGCAGAAAGCTATTTATTTGCTACAGGATATGGGTGTACCGGTTGGAGATTATGGATTTAGGTGGTATCAACATGGACCATACTCTCAAAGCCTACAGGATGATATGTATTATGAAAGCGGACGCCAATGTGAAAGTATATGCCTTTCAAAGGAACATGCAGATAGCATTGAAAAGTTGCGTCAACTTATTGATTCAAAGGAAAAAAACAATTATACCACAAGCCAATGGGTCGAATGTTTAGCGTCTTTACATTATCTAAGAGAAAATTTGCTAAGCTTTAGTGCAACAAAAAAGGATATTGTTTCTGCATTAGAAAAAAGGAAACCACATCTCAGTAACCATAATACAAACCTGTCCGCATTGCAACTAGTTGAGGAGCTATTTGCATAATATGGAAAATGATATTGTTTTTGTTGGCCAAATTTTGGATAATGTCCACGGGTTTATTCCCTACACTGCATCAGAACAAGCGATTATGGACACACAATTGTTTAAGCGCTTACAAAGTATTAAGCAACTTAGCGTTGTAAATTGGGTCTTTCCTGGATCAGAGCACACCCGCTTTATCCACTCCCTTGGTGTAATGCATATCGCAGATAAAATAGCTATTAGTCTAAAATTGAGTTCTAAAGAACGCAAATTTGTGCGATTAGCTGGCCTTCTGCATGATATTGGACATTATCCGTTATCGCATGTTTGCGAAGCTCCTTATCGGAAACCAATGTTTTTGGAAGATTTGTCTGATGATGAGTTGTGCAAAAGCATTAATCAAAGGCTTCTAAGAGATGTAGAAACTTTCTCGGTAAAAGGGAAAACTACCCTAATGTCAAAGTCAGACGGCCGACATCATGAAGCGATTGGAGCTTTAATTGTTCGCACTAATCAAGAAATAAGAGATATTATTGTTCGTGAATGTGAAGATGAACATGCTCCCGACATTATTTCAGATATTATAATAGGAAATGTTGAGAGGGAGCAAACAGATCCCTTGCTAGTCCAGATTATCCATTCAGAACTTGACGCGGACGGGATTGATTACCTAATGCGTGATGCAATGTTCTCTGGAACAAGTTTTGGTAGTTTTGAAATTGAGCAATTAATACGCTGTCTCACCATTGGCGAATTTGAAGGAAAGCGTATTCTATGTATTAGCCCTAAAGGTATTGCAGCAGCTGACCAATATTTAATTAATAAATTCTTTTCCTACTCTCAAGTTGTATTTAACAAACATATTG
>CALXBG010000094.1 GCA_944386485.1 uncultured Pygmaiobacter sp.
GATTTTAGTAATGGATCAGTAAAATTTAAAAAAGCAACGGGTGATAATGAGGCTCAAGATGTTATTAAAATTTCAAAGGGTGAGGAATCTTTATTTAAATGGACAGTATTTTACTCGGTTTTGAAACGTGCTATAGAAATTTTAAACGATAAGGAAGAAAATAGGTCAACAGATATATTTAATAAATTGAAATACATCATAATTGATGATCCAGTCTCATCTTTGGATGACTATAGAATTTATACTTTATCAACACAATTACTTCAGATAATTGAGTATGTACATGAAAAACAATTACATATACCGTTTTTAATTTTAACACATCATGTTTTATTTTATAACATAATTGTTAACACCTTGAAAAATCGCGAAGATAAGTTTAATTCCTATTTACTTCTTAAAAGTGATGAAGATGTAGAACTGCAGGAATTAAAAAACAAAGAGCCGATAACTTATCACTTAGAAATGCTAAAAAACATTTCAAAGCCGTTAAAAAATAATATGCTACAAAAGATGCATTTTAATCTATTTAGAAGTATTTTGGAAAAGTTCTCAGTATTTCTAGGATATAATAATTGGCAAGATTTATTTAAAAATTATTCAGGCAAGAAAAAATTTGAAAAGTTAATTAACATGAATAGTCATGAAAGATATGCTGAACTTGAAATGAAATATTTAACTCAAGAACAAATAAATGCTTTTACAGATGGCTTTAATTATTTTAAAGAGAATTATAAGATTAATATTTTAATGGAGAAATAAATGGCAAATATTAGAAAAGAACAAGAACGAGAAGAATTACACAAAGCAATTTGGAATATTGCAAATGATCTTCGTGGAAGTGTTGATGGTTGGGACTTTAAGCAATATGTTCTTGGCATTATGTTTTATAGATATATTTCTGAAAATATCACAAATTATATAAATGCTGGTGAATATGAAGTAGGGAATACAAATTTCGATTATGCAAAACTAAGTGATCAAAAGGCAGAAGAAGCAAGAGAAGACATGGTAAATACAAAAGGGTTCTTTATTCTTCCTAGCCAACTTTTCTGTAATGTTAGAAAGAATGCTCGCAAAAACAAAGACTTAAATGAGACACTTGAAAAAATATTTAAGGCTATAGAGTCTTCTGCAAAAGGTACAGAAAGCGAAAAAGATTTTGAAGGACTTTTTGCGGATATTGATGTAAACAGCAATAAATTAGGAGTAACTGTAGACAAGAGAAATGACAAACTTGTTAAACTTTTAGACGGCATTGGCGAAATGAAGTTAGGTGATTATAAAGATAATTCCATTGATGCTTTTGGAGATGCATATGAATTTTTAATGAGTATGTATGCAAGCAATGCGGGTAAATCAGGTGGGGAATTTTATACTCCACAAGAAGTATCAGAACTTCTTACTAAATTAACTATTGTTGGTAAAACAGAAGTTAATAAAGTTTATGATCCTGCTTGTGGCTCAGGTTCACTTCTTCTAAAATTTGCAAAAATTCTAGGTAAAGATAAAGTTCGTCAAGGCTTTTTTGGTCAAGAAATAAATTTGACAACTTATAACCTTTGTAGAATTAATATGTTTTTACACGATATTGATTTTGATAAATTTAATATTGCTTGTGAAGATACGCTAATTAATCCACAGCATTGGGATGACGAACCATTTGAGGCGATTGTTTCAAATCCACCTTATTCAATTAAGTGGGTAGGGGATGATAACCCACTATTAATAAATGATACAAGATTTGCTCCTGCTGGAGTTTTAGCACCAAGATCTAAAGCAGATATGGCATTTATTATGCACTCACTTTCTTGGCTTGCCACCAACGGAACAGCAGCGATAGTTTGTTTCCCGGGTATATTCTATCGTGGTGGTGCAGAACAAAAAATTAGAAAGTATTTAGTTGATAATAACTTTATTGACACCATCATTCAACTGCCAGATAACCTATTTTTTGGCACATCAATTGCTACCTGTATTATGGTTATGAAAAAGTCTAAAAACGACAATGAAATTTTGTTTATAGATGCATCTAAGGAATTTGTAAAAGTAACCAACAATAACAAACTAAGTGATGAAAATATTGAAAACATCTTAAAAATTTTTACTGAAAGGAATGAAGAAATAGCGCATATTTCAAAACTTGTTTCAAATCAAGAAATAGCTGAAAACAACTACAATCTATCCGTGTCAACGTATGTTGAGAAGGAAGATACAAGAGAAAAAATTGATATAAAAGAATTAAACGCAAAAATTAAAGAGATTGTCGCCCGTGAAGATGTTTTAAGAAAAGAAATAGACAAAATTATTGCAGATATAGAAGGGGGCAATAATGAGTAAAATTGAAGAATTAATTGAAAAATTGTGCCCTAAAGGCGTTGAATATAAAACAGTAGGCGAAGTTTGTGATATTTCACGTGGTGTTGTAATATCAAAAGATTTTATTCGAGAAAATGCTGGAGAATATCCGGTTTATTCTTCTCAAACAGAAAACAATGGAGAATTGGGAAAAATTTCCACCTTTATGTTTGATGGTGAATATTTAACTTGGACCACTGATGGAGCTAATGCGGGTTCTGTATTTTATAGAAATGGAAAATTTAGTATTACAAATGTTTGCGGATTATTAAAAATTAAAATTGATAATCTTCTGACAAGATTCTTATACTTTGTTTTGCAAACAGCTACAAAACCATATGTAAATAAAGGTATGGGAAATGCTAAACTAATGAGTAATACTATGGCAATTATAGAAGTTCCAGTTCCGCCTTTGGAAGTCCAAAGGGAAATTGTTCAAATTTTGGACCATTTCACAGAACTTACAGCAGAACTTACAGCAGAACTTACAGCAGAGCTTCAAGCTCGCCGAAAGCAGTACGAATTTTACCGTGACAAACTCCTGACATTTGAAGAACCAAAAATTGAATGGAAAACTTTGG
>CALXBG010000095.1 GCA_944386485.1 uncultured Pygmaiobacter sp.
CAACGTATGCATTTTGAAAAGCCTGCTTTAAAGTCTCAAAACTCACTCCCGTAACCTTTACATCCATTCGCATAGCCGTTATCCCTTGTTTTGTGCCTGCTACTTTTAAGTCCATATCTCCAAAAAAATCTTCTAATCCTTGAATATCTGTCAAGAAAATATCTTTATCATTATCTTGAACTAAACCTACAGCTATACCAGCAACAGGTGCACTGATAGGCACCCCACCATCCATAAGGGCTAATGTTGACCCACAAATACTAGCTTGAGAGGTAGAACCATTAGATGATAACACCTCACTAACCGTCCTAATAGCATAAGGAAAATCTTCTTCGCTAGGGAGTACAGGCTCCAAAGCTCTTTCTGCTAAGGCTCCATGACCTATCTCTCTCCTACCGGGAGCTCTTAAAGGCTTTGCTTCACCTGTAGCATATGGAGGCATATTATAATGATGCATATATCTATTTGTAGATTCTTCGTCTATACTATCCAACTCTTGAGCCTCTCTCATTGTCCCTAATGTTAAAGTAGTCAAAACTTGAGATTGTCCACGTGTAAACACCCCACTACCATGCACTCTAGGCAAAACACCTACTTCGCACCAAATAGGACGAATATCATCAAATTTTCTACCATCTGGCCTAATCCCTTGTTGAATTATTCTTTCCCTGACGCATTCTCTTTTTAATCCATGCACCAAAGTTTGAATTTTAGCTTGTATGTCATAAGGATAGTTACTAAATTTTTGTTTTATCTTTTCATCAAAATCATCTTCCAAAACTTCTCGCTTTTTTCTATCCAACTCATTATATAGTTGATTGATTAAAGGCTGTGCAAAGCTAGTTACTTCGGTTGTAAGATTTTGATCCAATTCAGAAGTTTTGACTTGGAATTTTACAGGCTTTATCTCACCAATAATTTTACGTTGAAAATCTACTAAAACTTCAATATATTCTTGCGCAAAATTAATAGCTTCCAATATCTTATCATCAGATACTTGTCTAGCTCCGGCTTCAATCATTATAATTTTGCCATCTAGTCCGCTCACTATTAAATCAAATTCACTTCTATCTAATTCATCGCTAGACGGATTGATTATGTATTTACCATCAATGCAAGCCACTTTAACAGAGCCTACTGGCGTATCGAACGGAATCTCTGATATGCATAGAGCCAAAGAACTTCCTAGCATTGCAAGTGGTTCAGCTGGTACTTCTGGGTCTATAGATAGAGCCGTCACAACTATTGATACATCATTATAAAAATTCTTTGGAAATAATGGTCTTAAAGGTCTATCAATTAGTCTTGCTACCAATATTCCTTTATCTGTAGCCTTGCCTTCACGACGTTTAAACCCTCCAGGAATTTTGCCCACAGAATACATCTTTTCTTCAAAGTCCACACTAAGTGGCAAAAAATCAATCCCGTCTTTTGCCTCTTTATTCATAGTGGCATTTACCATAATAGTCGTATCTCCACATGATACCAAACACGTACCACTAGACATATAACAATATTTCCCTATATTAATTGATATATTTTTACCACAAAAATTTAATTGCCATGTTTTACCTAACTCCATTGATTTCCTCCTAAACGAAAAAAGATTAGTTTGTAAACTAACCTTTTTAAAATTATCTAATTTCTAATTGAGATTTCAATTCTCTGTACTTCTCAAGGTCAGTTTTCTTCAAATATCTCAATAAGCCGTCTCGACGACCTACCATCTTCTTAAGACCTCTAAGAGAATGAAAATCGTGCTTGTTGCTCTTTAAATGTTCAGTAAGATTTCTTATCTTAGCTGTAAGTAAAGCAATTTGAACTTCAGGGCTACCTGTGTCTCCCTCTTTTCTAGCATAAGCACTAATAACTTCCTGCTTATTAATATTAGCCATACTCTATACTCCTTTTGTAAATTCGCCTTAAACTTAGTAATACCTAAAAGGAACTTTAGTGGTAATACCATGCCCAAGGTATGAGTATATTATATCAAATATTGTTGCCTTTGTCTAGAAGTTTTTATATTTTTATTTATTTTTCTATAAACCAACGGCAAAAACTATGTCTATTCATTACATTTTGACCTTCACAAAATAAATATCTCTCCTGACCATTTATCCGAACTAGATATCTAGTACCAGCTCCTCCGCCTTTTAAGCTAGCCGTAGGACGGACATCCAAAATCTTGTCTATTTCGTATATGCGACCATCCTCCCATTTTAAAGAGAGCGGATTCACCTCGCCATTGACGTCAAAACTTGCAATAACCTCGACATAAACTTTCAAATTGTCTTACTACCCCTTAAGAAAACTAATAGGATGAATTATATGCTCTTCCTTTGGATTTACAAATTCTGTCAGCTCTTCATCCAATTTTAGTATACCCTTCTTTACAGAATTATATCCAAATCTTGAACGAATTTTATCCATAGCTTTCTCTAAAGCTTCTTGTTTTTCAATCCTAGCCACATCAAAAATATCTAATTGTACATAAAGCTGTTCAAATTCCTTAAGTCCGCTAGCCTTTACTCCTATACTTCGAAACTTAAAAGGTGGTTTATAGTTCGCTTTAAATAATTTCATAGCGAATTCTTGTATTTCACTACTGGAGCAATTATAAGGCATTTTACACTGAAAAGATTTAGTATTAAGTTCGTTGGACCTAACATAAATACTTACTGTACTAGTTTTGAGCTTATAATCTCTAAGTCGTCCTGCCACACTATCAGCTAATAAATTGATCACAACTTCTACATCTTTATAAGATTGCATATCTCTAGCAGTAGTTATGCTATTTCCGACAGATTTTACTACTGATACAGCACTTTTCTTTTTTACAGGCTTATCATCTTGTCCCGAGGCAAATGTCTTAAGGTATTCGCCTACTACGCCAAACTTCTCTTTAAGTAATGTAGAAGGTGCCTCGGCCAAATCGCCAATAGTTTTGATACCTATAGCATTAAGTTTATTATACGTCGCTCTCCCCACATACAATAATTGTTTTACTGGCAATGGATACACAATATCCTTATAATTATTTTCGTCTATCACAGTAATAGCATCGGGCTTTTTGTAGTCACTACCAAGTTTTGCATAGATTTTATTAAAACTTACACCTATACTTACGGTTAATCCTAACTCATCTTTTATTCGCTTGCGAATAGACTCAGCAATATCTAAAGCAGAACCAAAAAGCTTTTCACTCTCTGTTACATCCAACCAACATTCATCAATACCAAAAGGCTCTATTTTATCAGTATAATCTTCATATATATGACGGGCTAGCATAGAAAATCTTAGATAAAGACTAAAGTCTGGCAACACCGTTACCAGACTTTTACATTTATTTTTAGCTTCCCAAATTACATCGCCTGTTTTGATGCCATAACTTTTTGCTAGGTTATTTTTTGCCAAAACTATACCATGTCTTAACTCTGTACTACCACATACAGCTAAAGGCACGTTTTTTAAATCAGGATCATGCAAACATTCAACTGATGCATAAAAATTATTAAGGTCAATATGCAAAATTTTTCGCATAACATCTCCTTCTATTTAATAACAATTATTACATTCAAAAGCAACTTTCATATTCTGATATGACAAAACTTACTATACTGATAGAAAATTTTAATACTTTAACTCTAACAATTATTATTCCCAAAATTTAAGTAAATTTTTAATATTACTAACCTTAAGCAATTATTGACATCTATTAACTTACGATTTTTCTAAAAAGCTTATTATTCTTCTATTAATTCTAAGCGTGCCATTTCAGCGTCATCACCTTTTCTGGCACCTAATTTAACTATGCGGATATAACCACCGCCCTGACCTAATTTCTCAGCTCTTTCAGCATATCTTGGTGCATAAACATTAAATATTTTCTCAATCAAAGGATGAGCAATATCTTCAGTTCTTGCTATAAAAGCAGATTTAGCTTCTTTAGGTTGTCTTTGTTCTTGCAAGTCATACAAAAATCCCATAAGCTTTCTTCTAGCTGCCAATTTCTTTGGACCATCATTCAAGACTTCAATAGAAATTTCTTTACCATTTTCCATTTTTGTTTTATTAACCTTTACAACGTCTTTATAGGTATTTATAGCCAAAGTCAATTGTTTTTCAGCAGTTGCCTTTATAGATTTTGCCTTAACCAAAGTGGTCTCTAAATAGCCATTCCACAACAAACTAGAAACTTGATTTCTAACTAGAGCTAAGCGTTCTTTAGTAGGTCTTCCCAATTTTGAATTAGCCATTGTTTTCTCCTTTTTATTATTCTTCGTCGTTACGAAGGTCTAATCCATAACTTTGTAATTTTTTAATAATCTCATCCAAAGACTTACTACCCAAATTTTTGACTTTAAGCATATCGTCCTTAGATTTTTTAACAAGGTCCTCAACGGTTAAGATATTAGCACGTCTTAGACAATTTGATGACCTTACAGATAAATCCATATCCTCAATAGACATTTCAAGCACTCTTGATTGTTCGGTCTTTTCACTATCTCTCAATATATTATACGAGTTAGTCTCCTCAACCAAATCAATAAACATATGAATATGTTCTTCTATAATCTTGCCAGATAAGCTAACTACTTCTTTAGCACTCATAGTACCGTTAGTTTCGACTTCCAATATTAATTTATCAAAGTCAATTCTTTGACCTACACGAGTATTTTCTACTGCATAACTTACACGTTTGACAGGTGTAAATATTGAATCTACGGCTATATACCCAATAGGATCATCTTCGCTCTTATTTTGATTAGCTGGAACATATCCTCTGCCTCTACCGATTATGATTTCCATATCTAAATCAGCACCTTTATCTAATGTACATATCACAAGGTCTGGATTTAAGATTTCCACTTGGTCATTAGTCTCGATGTCTCTAGCATAGAGTACACCAGGACGGTTTGATTTAAGATGGATAGTAGATGTAAAATTCACATCCAAAATACTAGTCTTAACCGCTAAGTTCTTAATATTTAGAACGATATCAGTTACATCTTCCTTAACACCTTTTATTGAGGTGAATTCGTGACTCACCCCATTAATTCTAATTGCAACTGGTGCTGCACCAGGAAGTGCGGATAGTAAAGTTCTTCTTAAGCAATTACCTAAAGTAATACCATAACCTCTGTCAAGTGGTT
>CALXBG010000096.1 GCA_944386485.1 uncultured Pygmaiobacter sp.
CTCTCATATAAATAGATTTTTTTACGAAAGGCATATTTAAAAGCATAAAAAAATAATTTATCAAAGTATTGTTCATTTATTCTTAAAAAAGCACAAAGTATAAAAAATATTGATATTATACTAATAAAAATTATCTTAATAGGTATAGGCAATGGGGTTGCTAAAATGGATAAACTTGATGCAGATAACATTAAATAAATTACTTGTCTTAAACTTAAATATCCACCAAAGATTTTTTCTTCTCTTTTCAAGTCAAATGGTACTTTAAATATTCGCATATATAAACCACCACCTAACTACCAAGCAAGTTTCCACTGTTATTTGTTGCAATATTTATGATAATTCCTGCTATAATTAAACTGGCACATAGTATTACCCCTCCACCACATATCCAAGCAAGTGAACCTATTGATTCTGACCTCTTTTGAGGATTATTAGAATTTGCAATCATTTTAATTGCAGCAACTACTACACTTGCAAAAATTAAAACACCACCGTAGTGGCATAGCGATTGAAGTAATAACTCTTTTTATATTTTCTGTTGCTGTTTGTACTTCAGCAGTTCCAATTCCACTATTACCTGTTTCAGCAGCAAAGACCATGTTGGCCCTAATTGCAAATAGAGTAATTGTTGTGCCTATTGCAGATAATTTACTTAAAAATTTTTTCTTACTTAAATTCATATTTTATCATCTCCTATACAATTTGATAGGGCTTATTTATATATAACACACATCAGATCATACCTTTAAATCGTACATATAAAATGGGAATTAAAAGTATAAAAAAAATACCAATCATCAAAAATGGTACTGTTTTTAGAAATTTCGATTTTAATGTCTGTGATTTTATAAGGCATCCTAGTATAAGTAATAATAATGAAATTACTAATAATACTACTAATAATACAAGTATTGATATAAATGCAATATAGAAAAATGAAGTTATAATATTGTTAAAATTATTCATATAATCTTCAAACATTAAAAATCACCTCTTATGTTGTATTTTTTGCATATTTATTGATTATTGCCATTCTATAATAATTTAAGAACTCATTAGGCATATGTTCTTTTGAAATGATATAAATGTTTATTAACTCATTTCTTTCTACTTTTTGCAATATATATTTAAACTCACTATTATATAAAGAATATAATGTATAGATAATTTCTTTTATCATTTGTATTTTATTTTCTTGCATAATTGATAATATATCTGTTGTATAATTAAATTCTAATTTATTTATAATCAAGTAAAATTCATTTGAAATTTCATCACTATTATTTATAATAAATAAAAATAAATCATCTATATTTATATTTATAATATTCTCTTTGACCTTTTCGTCAATAGGGTATTGACTATTTTGACAATAGGGGTATTGATTTTTTTGACAATAGGGGGTGTCAACAATATAAATATATCTTGCAATAATTTCTTTGTTTTCATTTCTTCTTATTTCTATCTTTATAAATCCAAGTTTTTGTAAATGCGAGAGCCATCTACTTACTGTTTCAATACTTACATTATAAAGTTCAGCAAAATATCTATTTTGAGCATAACAATATCCATATCTATTAGCAAGTGCTGTAATTTCTCCATATAATAGTTTTTCATTAGGTTTTAAATCTCTTGAATATCTTATAGTAGCAGGTATGATAGCATAATAATTACTTTTTTCTTCATTCACGATTGACCTCCTTATCTTCTATTATTTTATCTGCTCTTGATCCTGATAAAATCAAAGCATATAAAAAGAGGCTAATATTAGCCCCAACAATTAAACCAATAATAAAATATATCATTTTAACATCTCCATTTTATAAATTTATATATAGTGATTAGATACTTGCTTTTTTAAATTTCTCTAACAAAACTCTAACAAATTGCAAAATGTTTTGTATTTTTTTGTTTCCTTATTTTTCAATATTTTTATATTTTCACCTTGTAAATCCTTACAGTCTCTTGTGATATACATATCTTATTAAATCTTTATAGAGACTAATAGGTAAACAGGGTAAAATCCTTCTAAGCCTGGTGTCGGGGGTTCGAATCCCTCCTGGCTCACCATATAAAAACCTTGATATTTATAGTATCAAGGTTTTTTAATGTGCTATATTGACTTGCTTATAATAACATTGTAAAATATTAATTAAATTTTATGTTTTGATAATTTAAAAGGGAATGTTTGAAATGAAATTTAGAAAAAAAGAAATATTAATATTAATAATTATTTTAATAATACAAACTATTTTATATATTTTTGTTGGAACAAACAAGTCATATTTGCATATTGATGAAGCTTATTCTTATGGGTTATCAAATTATAATCGAATTGAAATTCAAGATAATGATGATTTTTTTAATGCTTGGCATTCTAAGGATTATTATGAAGATTATTTATCTGTTCAAGATGATGAAGTTGGGGACTTTTCTCCTGTTTATGAAAATCAAAAAAATGATGTACATCCACCATTTTATTACTTATTATTAAGATTTTTTATGAATTTTTCAATAGGGCATTTTTCTAAATGGTCTGGCATTGTTTTAAATATTGTTATTTATGCTTTTATTACTATTTTTATGTATTTGATTTTAAGGTATTTGTTTAAGGGAGAAAAAAGATCAATTGAAAAATCATCTATATTGGCTTTTATGTCTTCTATTATATTAGCTTCTTTAAGCAATGTGATTTATATTAGAATGTATTCTCTTTTAACACTTGAAATTCTTATAACTACTTTTTTACATATTAAGTTATTAGAGAGCGAAAATCTGAATTATAAATTGTTAATAGGTATTGGTGTTTCTGTACTTGCTGGTATTCTTACTCATTATTATTATTTATTTTATTTGTTTATTTTGTATCTTATCTTTATGATAAAATACATTAAAGAAAAAAATTTCAAACTGCTTACATTTTATACTTTAACAATGTTAATTTCAGGTATATTGTCTTTGATTATATTTCCTTATTCTATACAACATATGTTTTTTGGGTATAGAGGTCAAGGTGTTATTAGTAGTTTAAAAAATATTGGTGAGATTATTCCTAATTTATTTTCACAAATATATAATTTAAATTATTATGCTTTTAATGGTTTATTGTTTATTATTTTGGTTATTATTATTGGTATTTTGATTTATAATAAAATACGAAAGAATAACCGTTTTGAGATTAACCAAGAGAAGAAAAATATTATAAAAATTATAGCTTTACCATCTATTTTCTTTTTTATAATAGCTTCTATTGCTTCTCCTTGGCAGGTTTTAAGATATATAGTTCCTATTTGTGGCTTATTGTTTATTTTAATAATTTATCTTTTATATAAATTATTAAAATCTATATGTAGTGAAAATTTAACTAATATTTTAGTTTTAATATTATTCTGTCTAATGTTAGTTACACCATTAATTTTTAATTTGAAACCTGAGCTTTTGTATACTGAAAGAAAAGATATTGTACAAAAATTGAGTGATGAACTTAATTTACCAGCAATATATTTATATGATTCACAAAATGTAAGGTTTTTAGATGATATTTTAGTATTTTCAAAAATGAATGAATCTTATATTGCTAAAGATACTGATTACACAAAAGAGAATTTGCAAAAGATATTTGAAAACAAGGACATTTCTAATGGTATTATTGTTTTTACGAATGCAAATCAAGATAGGGATTTTATAGTTAATACTGTTAAAGAAAATCTTAATTTTACAGTTTGCGAATATTTAGATAGATTAACTTCATGTGATGTCTATTATTTACATTAATATTTATTATTCATTTAAAACTTTGATTGATTTTATCGATCAAAGTTTTTCTATTAATAAAAATTATACCTCTAAATATTTTTACCTTTTTTTATTGAATTAGTTTTGGTTTTAATATATAATTTTTTCTTGTACTATTAGTGCTACATAACTTTCCTTATAGGTTACATTATTGTAACTATTTGGTTCATTTTTTGTGTTTTAAGGTGTACTATTAATAGTTAGTTTTATTATGTAATTTCACTTGTTATACTATTTTTAGATTATTT
Source organism: uncultured Pygmaiobacter sp. (assembly GCA_944386485.1). Lineage (GTDB taxonomy): Bacteria > Bacillota > Clostridia > Oscillospirales > Ruminococcaceae > Pygmaiobacter. The sequence continues at coordinate 4,047 of CALXBG010000096.1, forward strand.
GATTGGAGGTACATTATGAGTTCAATTACAAAACCAGAGATTTATGATTCAATTGGTAAAAAGATTAAGGAATATCGTGTTAAAAATCATCTGACTCAAGAACAACTAGCTGAAAGTCTTAATATTTCTGTTAAATATGTTTCTAGAATTGAAAACGGAAATGGTGGAGTAAAATTGGAAACTTTAATAAATGCTATGAATTTATTAGGTCTTGTTCCAAATGTTGCATTTTCTGACTTAATAAAAAATGATGATTTGAAATTACAGTTATTCTTATCATCAAAAATTAGTGAATTATCTAAAGAAA
>CALXBG010000097.1 GCA_944386485.1 uncultured Pygmaiobacter sp.
CTTTTGAAGTTGTTTTGTGTGTTTAATATGGTTATGCCTTGTTCCAAAATATCGCTGAAAACCCGCATGAAGCCTGCGATTTCCTTTATTGGATTTTGTTCTGTTTGTACGAGATGGCTCGCGACGAGGCTCGTCACGGCAAGGCGTTTGAGGGTCTGCTGGCTCGCTACTTCGGCTAAGCCAAATAAAAATTTCCTTTGTCACCTCGAAGGAAACAAACTGTAAAAGTAAAGCACCGGTCGGCGCATTCCTCCTCTTGCGCCAACCGGTGTTTTATTTTGGCAAACTTTGGACCGATCGTGGTTTTGTCGAGGGAAAGACAAATTTTTTCATTTTTTGAAAATAAATCAAAAATAGCTATTGACATTCGACTTGGGATTTGATATTATAATAAGCGTCGCCGGGAGAGAGATCAATCGGGACACAGAATCTGCGGATGTGGCGGAATTGGCAGACGCGCTAGATTCAGGTTCTAGTGAGGGCAACTTCATATGGGTTCAAGTCCCTTCATCCGCACCAGCAATAAACCCCGGAAACAAGCTGTTTCCGGGGTTTTGCTTTTGCTTAACAACACACTTTATAACACACTTTTATAGCCTTATTTGAACTGCAAAGCTGCCGCAGTTGCTCATCGGTGATGTCGGGGGGAATCCCCTTTACTTCTTCGCGTTTCATCTGTGTTCCTTTCCGCCCTGCTTTCATTTACTTCGTGCCAGCTGTGGAACTCCACAGAGGTATCCCGTCTGGCTTCCGGGTTGAATAAATTACTGATCGTGTAACAGGCCGGTGTCTGGGCTACCTGCTCTACAGGATGCTCCGAGTTATTCTCCATCAAATCACCCTTTCAAAAATCCCTTGTGCGTAAATCGGCGCTGGACAGCGAGGGGTCGCCTGACCCCCGGGGAGGGGGTACCCCCCCACCCGGTACCAGGTCACGCGCTGAACACATGAATAATATTTTTTATTTACTGCCGTCTGTGGGCAATACCGCATCAATGCTTACAGACTTAAAAAACGAAAGAAAACCGTCTTCCGCGTGGCCGTTCTCGCCGTTGGCAAGAGTCAGCGTCTTGGGGGTGTCCCGCTTCAGCGCTTCAAGGTCTTTCAACTCCTCATCAATTGGGCAAAGCTGTTCTTCCTCCAGACGATAGCTCTCTCTTGTGGGTTTGGCAAGGGGAAATTTGCCCCTATTCGGAGCGATAAAACGTGCCCGAACAGGGGTAGAATGGCAAATAAGGCGCAGGAAAAAACGCTGTTGTAATTTGTACAAGGTATGGCGTAGTAATGGCGTTGCTGGCCTGTATAGGGGATTATTCGCCGCTGGAACGGAAGGCGGAAGGGCGCTAAATGGGGACGGTTCTGGCAGCTGGCCGCCGCCAGCAGGGGATTGCAGCTTAAAGATAAGCAGTAAGTTGTTTCCCTTAAAGCCGAAAAATAACGGAAGCATGCGGGTTTGCGGTAGGGTGTTCGGAAAGCGAAGACTAGGGCGATAGGTCAGTCGGGGCAATGGAACAACAGAGGTGAGAAAGTGATTTTTCTCATTTTTCTGTCGGTCAAAAATGCTGCAAAAAAACACAAAAAGCCATGCGGCAAGTGAGCCGCATGGCTGGTAGAGTATATATAGATGGCTAAAGATGACTAGCGCGTAATGCAACGAACGGACTGTCCATAGTAACGTCTAGTCTCATTGTCTGGCTCAAGTGTACCTACGTAAGTGAAGTAAAGGTTGTATGCTTCGTTAGTTTCAGTTCCGGCAGTAGATGTTGTGTGATTGCCAAAGTCTCCTGCGTTTGAGATGGCCCCATCACGGATAAGCGCTGCTGGGACAAAGTAATAAGGCGATTATGTTATCGTGATATAATTGATATCTGTGAGGAGGGCTTGAAATTCGCCCAAACTGCCTCCAACTGGTAATTGCCGCCCTCTCGGACAAATAGAACTAGTAGCATTCATCATGCTAGTGGTTGTTGCTCCTGTACCTGCAGTTGCGGTGTTCCATTGATAGTAATTTCCAGCAAGAAAATGTGCATCGTAGACGCCGTTGTCTACAGTATTATCTATACTACCCGTCCATTCTGTTGTCGCAGGCTCCATATTTAATACATTCTGCCAACCATTGCATCCACTCATAGACTCTCCACGGCAAGAGACATTGTAAGAATCGGGGTCGATTTCCACATACATGCCAACATCCCAAGAATAGGTGCCACTTGTGCTATAGCCGGAGCTTATGTACCAAGGTTGTAGCCCCAAGTGTTGGGCTTGAGGCTACTGAGGGTTAGGCCAACATCTCCTGCGGTAGCGTTGATTTGGGAGATGTTGGAAAGGGAAGAAATTTTGGGTCCGAGGCTGTTATCGCCGTCAGAAGAATAAAGATAAAGACTGTAGCTGGCGCTATTGGTAGTGGTGACGGTCAGATCAGCAGTAGCGGTGGTAGTCGCTCCATCAGGAGTTGGAGTAACACTACTAAAATCGATTGAAGCTGGGAGGCTAATGCTAACAGAGGCATCTGAAGCCGGCTTTTGCTCTACGCCTGGTTGCCAATCTGCCGCATCGACGACCTGCGGGAACGATGGAAACAACATTAGTCCAATTATAAAAGCCAGAGCACAACAGCTGGTTATACCCGCTAACCCTGGCCATGATATCTGGCCGAGTTTACTTTGGATGAACTTATTTCCGTGTATCCTTAACACCGCTAGATGTTCATATCCGTAAAGTGTATGTGCCGATGACAGAAACGAGTTTTTATATCCTGCTTTGCCTCCGGGAAGAATCCCATGGCTATAATATCATCCGTAAAGTAGAGAAACTGACGGATGGCGAAATCCGAATCAGCCCCGGAACGATGTATGGCAGTCTACCCAAGATGGAAAAGGATGGCCTGATCCGTTTTGTGCGGGAAGAAGATAAACGAAAAATTTACTTCATAACAGATTTTGGTAAAGATGTGCTGGCATTGGAAATGAAGCGAATTGAAAGATTGTACCGAAACATGATGGGGGTACGCTGACATGAAAGAGAAGAAAACTGAGCTGCGTATTTTCACGATAGCGGAATGGGAAAAGGAAGAGCAGTATCTTCGGAAACGGCACCAGGAAGGATGGAAATTTACGAAAGTAAGCCTGCCAGGATTTTACCACTTTGAAAAATGTCCCCCTGAGGATATGGTCTATCAGCTTGATTATAACGAAGAGGGGCTGAAACATAAAGACGAATATGTGCAGATGTTCAAGGACTGCGGCTGGGAATACCTTCAGGAGTTTGGCGGGTACACCTATTTCCGCAAACTAGTGGCCAAAATGCAGGGTGAAGAGGAAATTTTCTGTGACGATGAATCCAGACCAGATATGATGCGACGGGTATTTGCGGGGCGGTATTTACCGATCCTCATTATCCTGATACTGTTGATTTTGCCAAACCTCTTTGAGCAGTTCCGGAGCTCAGATGCAGATGCCCCCGTACTGCTAGTGCTGTTTTTGGTCGTGCTTGTGGTTTATGTATGGGCAGTCGCATCTTTCGGTTATCGTTATTGGAAATTAAAGAAACGACTGAAAAAATGATATCGTGATGACTGGGCTATAGTTAATAAACTGAATAATTGTAATTATTATGAACGCTCGTATGAGTTTTAAAATGGCCATCCCCAGTATTCCTGGAAATGGCCATTGTCAAGGCTTTATTTGGTTGGCTCGTCTGCCTCCGTTCTTTTGAACACCAGAATGCCCTTGGAAGATGGCATGACGGAGCAGGAAACGAGTTCAAACCCTTCCTGTTCCATTTTATTGGCTGTATCTTCTATTCTGGCAGCCATTTCTTTGGCCTTGGGAGAATATTTGACCGCCACCGTTTTATACATTGAATTCACCTCCTATCCACAAGAAAGTTCCTGAAGCATTTCAAAAACATGTGGAATACTGTTAAACCTTATACTTTGCATTGTAACAGAAAGAAAAGCACTTGACAACTTACAGTCTCAAAGCATTTTTCGGGCATTCTTCTACACATCTCATACACAAAATACATTCCGTTGCGTTTCTCTTCTTCCGGGAATTGATCGGTACTTCAACATTCATGGAGCAGACCCTTTCGCACTTCCCACAGGAGATACATTTCTTTTCATCCACCTTAACGCGAAAAACAGAAAAATAACTCATTGGCTTCAAAAAACCGTAATCGGGCAGATGTATTTGCAAAACGCTCTGTTGTCTTTACATTTATAGGCAACAGCAATTCCAGCGGCATAGTAGAGGATATTTCCAATGATGAAACTCCACCACATAATATCTTCCCTATTTGGGACTTGAAGAATGAAAAGCAAGCTGACAAATGCTAGTGAAGCACCAAAAACAAAATAGCGGATTATCCCCCAGCGCTTGCGGGGAACGGCGGGTTCCTTGAAGGGAAGCAGATCTAAGACCATCGCCGTCCAGCAGGCATAGCCGCACCACCCACGCCCAAACAGTAACGGGCCGAAAATTTTTGCAACGACATAATGGATTGTAGCGGCCTCAAATACACCGAGGAAAAAGATAATACCAGAAACCTTCTATCTGCATATTTTCCCGGCAAAGGAAGCCTGGGTATACCAGCATATATAGGCCGAATGCAAACTGTACTGCATTCCGGGCGTGTTTTTTCTTCTGCCCATATAAAACCAACCCAGCGGCGATTGCGGTTCCGATGTAGGAGAAATTGAATAGATAAAATACATTATCCAGTGTAAGCCGCATTGTCGCCGCAATCGTTATCAAAGATAAGCCACATCACAAGAGGCGACAGATATCGCTTCATCTTCTTTCACACCTTTCCCCGCTGGTTCGGTCAATGTAACATGTTATATTATAACATGGATAGACGATTGAGTTCTATGGTTTTGGCTCAGACGCATAAACCTGCGCTGTTTTATTTTGCAAAAACTGCAGCAGGGCCTGCTCCTGTTCCGGCGGGAAGGTGCGGGGAAGCCATAGCGTTTTGGTAAATAGGCCTTTCTGGTGGGTTCCACAAGCGTCCTTCGTCTTTTTGGTAAACTGCCCGCGGATGCAGATAGCCCTTTTTCCAACACGGTAGCGCTCCAACTGAATCAGGGTAAAGGTAAATTCCACCCGTTCCTC
>CALXBG010000098.1 GCA_944386485.1 uncultured Pygmaiobacter sp.
GCTAGTGAGTTTAGAGAATTATTGAAAGATAAGGTTAACTTACTAGTATATGGACAATCAGGTTTAGGAAAAACTAGTATTGTCAAAAAATATGCAGAAGAAAACGGACTTAAATTAAAAATAATTAACTTAGCGACAAAACTACCAGAAGCTATTGGAGGTATTCCTTATGTAACAGAAAAAGACTATTACAAGGAATTATTATCTATTGAATTAAAACCAGTATTTGACGAGGACGGCGAAGGTTGGGTAATATTCTTTGACGAGATTAACCAAGGTAGCCCAGAGGTATTCAATACATTATATGGAATATGTTATCCAATGGGAGAAGACAGAGTATGGGCAGGACACAGCTTATCAAAAGCACAAATAGTCGCTTGTGGTAACCTAGCAGACGGTACAGACGGTACAGTATACTTAAATGATTTACCAACACCATTACACAATAGATTTTTTGTATATGAATTAGTACCAAGCAAAAAAGACACAACAGAATACTTAAAGAAGAAATGGAAGAATATACCTCAAGTTGCAAAATACATTAAGACAATGCTTGATGCAGACATAAGCCCAAGGGACATAGACTTATGCTTAGATATACTTGCATACGAAAAGAATGGTCTACTATTACAAGCTAAGTTAGGTAGTGCATTAACAGCTAAGATATTTGACTTACAAAAAGGAATTAAAAACCTAGACCCAGCCGAGCTAATCAAAAACGCAAGAAAAGTATATGAACAATTTAAGGAAGACGGCGAGGTTATGTTTGGAGCAGAAACAATAACAACAGAGGCAGAATTGAAAGCTAAGTTTGAAGAATTTTTATCAGACGAAGAAATCGCAGGAGTTATGAAAGGAGATGAATAGTTATGGCAAATCCATTCTTAAACAGTGATAACAGAGACGTTGAAACCGCCATAATGTTAGAACAAGCATATCAACATGACATAGGAAAGGCAGTAGCATTTACAGACGGTAACAGAATATTCATAAACACAGACGACAACTTATTTAACCTATTGCCAGCCTATGACCATAATATGCTTAAATGGTTATTATGGCATGAAAGATACCACAAAGAATTAAGACATCACAATAGATTTTTCAAATACTTACGCGAATTAAACGAAGAAGATACAATGGACGAATTTCACGTAACCAAAGAGGAAGTCAATATTATAATGGACATACTTGTTCACGATAGCTTGTGCAAGATGTTTCCAGAATTAGTAGAAACCGCAATAAATAATCTAGCACAAATGAGAAATAGAAATTCATTAGGATATACATTTAAATCATTTGTACTAGAAGATATGTTGCAAGAATACGCAGACTTTAAACATAAAGATAAAAAAGAAGACAGAGGAGCAGGCGAAGGAGAAGAAGGCGAAGAAGACAAAGAAGAAGACAGCAAAGACGGAAAGGGCAAAGGCGAAGACATAAAATCAAAAGACAAAGACAAAAAATCTTCAAAAGAAGGAGAAGGCGAAAAAGAAGATAAGAAGAAAGAGCATGGCAAAGGTGGACATGATAAAGATAAATCACATGGCAGAAAAGAAGATGGCGACCCAGAAATAAAAGATACATCAGCTCCTGAACCAGAACCAAAAAGTGAACACGACAAAACAGATTGGAGCAAACTTGACGAAATAGACAGTAAAGAATTCATAGAAAAAGATGAGGGCGATGACTATGTAGACCAGATAAACGAATTGAAGAAAAAGAAATTCAGACTAGGTAAACTTACACAGACATTAAACGGACTAGCTACTACAACTAGACAAAGAAGTTATGCTATGCCTTCAACTATCCACGTAGGCAAAGGGGTACTATTAAAAGGACGTACACCAGGTAAAACAAACCTATACTTATGTTTTGATGCATCAGGGTCAATGGGTAGTGAGATGGAAACATTCAAAGAAATAATTAGTAAATCAATTCCACAAGCAATGAGTGTACCAACGGCATGGTTTAGTGGATATTGTGCAAGGGGTTCGATTAGTCACGCAAGAGACAAAGAAGGTAGAAACAGTGATTACTACAAAGCACAATTCAAAGATTTTATGGATATATTCGCCAACTCAGGATATGACGACGACGGAGACAGGACAATAGAATTATGCTGGAAAGCTGAACAACAAGGCTATTCACCAATAGGCGTTACAGATGGTGGGGGTTGTATAAGTTGGTCAAAAGATATGATTAAACAATTAAGACGTACAATACTTGTAGGACAGAGTGGACATTGGCTTGAAGCAGTACAAAAAATAAATCCTAAAATCCAAATAATAGTAGTATAAGAAAGGGGGTGCATATTTATGTATAGACTATTAAAAGAAAAGGGACACAACATTTGTGTGGTACTTGAAAACACAGAAACAAAAGCACAATTAAATTTAGGTAGACTTACAATAGATATGTTGTCATTACTTGAAATAGCAGAAGACCTAACATTTGGTGAAAAGAGTGGAGCAATACAATTCAAGGATGAATGGGACATACCTATCAAAGACGAAACAGCCAAAGAATTATCAGCTAAAGCAATGCGTATGAGTAAACCTATAAGAGACCAAAGAAAACATAAGGAAGAAGAAATAAAGAAAAGCAACAAAGAAATAGACGCACTAGACGTACTATTGGGGTTGGCTTCATACAATTAGGGCTATGCACAAATATTTGTTCGGTATAGAGCCGACAGAAAATTAGAAAGGAGTTGAATAAATTATGAAAAAATTAATATTGAACAAAAACAGACGGATGGCGTCGGTCTAGCAGAAGCACAATTACTAGACGAAGATAACAACACAATACAAAAGATGATATTTAGTTTCAGTCAACCAGTATGGAATGATATGTTAAGAGGAGTGATGGTGATGCAGAGTGAACAGGATTATATCATCCTAGAATTTGATTACGAGCACTCAGGACTACCAAGACCATTTCAACAAAGGAGTGTGTTAATCAAAGACGTAGTGCTTCCAATAGTGAACATAAAGAGATATTCTAAAAAGACTTGGATGAAAGACCACTCAACAGCAGGAGATTATAGTGCAATATATAATTTCTTAAAGAATAGAAATAATCATACAACTAGTGATTGGAATTGTATAGGAATCAGAGTTATTCCAACAATATAGTGAACAGGTTAGAAAGGAGTGAT
>CALXBG010000099.1 GCA_944386485.1 uncultured Pygmaiobacter sp.
ACCTTGCAGGAGAGCCGCCGCGCGGCCGAAGAAGCCGCCAAAGCGCACGGGGAAGAACTTGCGCGGCTAGAAGAAGAGCATCGCGGCGAAATGGCCGCCGCTCGGCAAAGGCACGAAGAAGCGCGCGCCTCCCTGCTGGCAAAGCACGCCGAACAAACGGCGGCGCTGAAAAGCGCGCAGGAAGAGAGGGAAAAAGCGTTCGCCGCAGAAATCGCACTTTTGCAGGAGGCGGGCAAAGCGGCGGAAGAAAAATATGCCGCCGCCGAACGGCAGCGGCAGCAGGCGGAGAGCGAGGCCGCAAGGCTGGAAGAGCGGTGTACGCTGGCGGACGCGCGGATCAACGCGTTGAAGAGCGAATACGGCGCCTTTGCCCCCGGGGAAGATTTCACTTCGCGGGAGGGGTTCGACGAGATCGAACGGCAGTACGAAGTTTTCCGCGCCTTTTTCAAAAATGAGTGGCGCAAGGCAAAAAAGAGAATACGAAAAGAGGCCCTCGCCAAAGCATTGGCCCCCGAACGCAAAGAGGACGGCGGGCAGGATGCGGGCGATAAGGGCGGCGATGCGGGTGAATCATGAAAAAAGAGGGATCGGCTAAGAGAAAAATCGATAAAAAATATCTCGTCATTCTGGCGGTGTTCGTCGTGGCGGCCGTATTTTTGGGCGTGTCGCTGGGCATCTACCTGGGAGCGGAGGGCGGCGGCTCGCTGCCGTCGTGGCTGACGGTCGTCGTCATTCTGCTGCTCGTGGCGCTGCCGCTGCTCTTGCTGGCGCTCATCTTCGCCGTGTTTACCGATAAAACGGCGGAACAGTCCAAAGACGGCGCCGCACCTGCGGAACAGGCGGACGGGCACGTTGCAGCGTCGGTGCCGGAGCCGGCGCAGGCAGAGCAAAAACCCGATGCCGCGGCCCCGAAAACGGCGGCGCAGAAGACGCGTTTCGACGGCTTGACGCGCATCGACGGAAAGCGGTCTGCGTTTGCCGACGAAAGTTTCGACGATTCCGTCACGCTGCCCGAACTGTGCAGGGAATTCCGCAATTTCGCGGCGGGGCGGCTGGGCCTGTATTACGAAGAGGCGGATATACGCCGGTTTATCGCGGGGCTTGCCGTATCGCATATCATGATATTGCAGGGTATGTCCGGTACGGGCAAAACTTCGCTCGCGTATGCGTTCGGGGAATACCTCGGCAACCCGTCCACGGTCATTCCCGTGCAGCCCATGTGGAAAGAGCGCACCGACCTGATCGGCTATTATAACGAATTCACCAAGCGTTTCAACGAAACCGACCTGCTCAAAAAGATGTACGAGGCCAATTACAGCGGCAAAATTTTCATTACCGTGCTCGACGAAATGAACGTCGCGCGCGTGGAGTATTATTTCGCGGAGTTTTTGTCCCTTTTGGAACTGCCGGACGCGGAAAAGAGAAATCTCGCCGTCGTTTCCGACGAGTGGACGAACGACCCGCTGCAATTCGACGACGGGCATATCCGTCTGCCCGTGAACATGTGGTTCATCGGCACGGCGAACAACGACGATTCCACCTTCGCGATCTCCGACAAGGTGTACGACAGGGCGATGGTGATGGAACTGGATACCAAATCCGAGCCGTTCGCGGCGGAGAACGTAAGGCAGCGCTCGTTGAGCGCGCAGCGTTTCTCCGAACTCGTGCGCGGCGCAAAAAAGGAATACGCGCTTACCGAGCGCAACAGGCGCAGGCTCAAACGGTTTGACGAATATCTCATGCAGAAGTGCAAAGTCACGTTCGGGAACAGGATCATGAAACAGATCAACGAATACGTCGCCGTGTACGTGGCGTGCGGCGGCGAGGAACTGGACGCGCTCGACGATATTCTTGCCAAAAAGGTAATGCGCAAACTGAGCATGCAAAACCCTGTTTTCATCAAAAACATCGGCGAGGGATTCTGCAAATTTCTCGACGATCTGTTCGGCGAGGAAAACATGCCGCTCTGCAAAGATTTCATGCACCGCTTGGAAAACATGATCTGACAGGTCGAAGGAGGTGAGGGTTACGGTCGGCAGAAAAAAACTGATCATCATATTGGGTGCGGCAGCCGTGGCCGTCACCGTCGTTTTGGCTGTGCTTTTGGGGTTGACCGTCGGCGGGTTCGGCTCGGACGGGCGGCGGCAACTCGTGTTCTCTTCGGCGGACGAACAGGTCGAGTACGACGGGCGGGCGCATCTCGGCAGCAAGTGGGAACTTTCGGGCGGCTGGCTGCCCGATGACTATACCGTGTCCGCGGAATTTACGCAGGAGCGGACGCAGGCGGGCAATTACGTCAACTCGTTTACGGCGCACGTTTACGACGAAAACGGCAACGAGGCGACCGATTCGTACAATATCGTTTATAAGTTCGGCACTTTCAAGATACTGCCGCGCGAAATCGTGATCGCCACGGCGGACGCGAAAAAAGAATACGACGGCACGCCCCTCACCAACGGCGCGTACGAAGTTCTTTCGGCGCCGCTTTTGCAGGGGCACACCATGCAGGTCGCCGTTACGGGCACCCGCACGGAAGTGGGCACATCTCCCAACACGGCGTCCGTCCTCGTCAGCGATGCGTCCGGCAACGACGTTTCCGCCAACTACGCCCTCTCTCTGAACGAGGGCACGCTCAACGTCACCCCGATCGCCGTCACTGTGATGACGTATTCCGACATGAAAGTGTACGACGGCGAGCCGCTTACCTGCCCCGAATATACGGTGACGGGCTTGCGGGAGGGCGATACCTTTCGGGCAGACCTCCCCGCACGGCAGACGGACGTGGGCAAGAGCGAAAACATCGTGGCGGACTATTCCGTGACGGACGCGAACGGAGTCGACGTGACGGACATCTACGGCTTTACCTTTGAATGCGGCGATCTGACCGTTACGCCGCGCATCATCACCGTCCGCTCCGAAGACGCGTCCAAACCGTACGACGGCACGCCGCTCACCAACGGAAATTGGAAACTGGTGTCCGTCACGCAGCCCGTGGAAGGGCACCAATTGTTCGTAAGCGTTTCGGGCACGATCACCGAGGTCGGAGACGTTCCCAACACCATCGCGCAGGTGCTGGTGGCCGACGAAAACGGGGACGACGTTACCATCAACTATGAAATCAAGCCGGAAGAGGGCAGGCTGGTCGTCACCGGCGAAAGCACGGGCGGCGATCCCGGCGGCGAGTCCGGCGGCGATACGGAAGATCCGGGCGACATCGCCGGTTCGGGCGGCGGAGGCCTGGCAGCCGACGGCGGTATAGGCGGCGGCATGCTCGGAGACGGCGGCACGGGCGAAGACGTCCTCGCCCTGCGCGTTTTGTCCGACGTCGGCGGGCACGTCTATCTGCGCCTGAAAAGTTTCGGCGCGTACGATTACAACGGCTGGAAAGAGGCCGCCCCGTATGCGGGCAGGCTGGACGGAAAATATTCCCTCAACTACCTTTCCGGCGTCGCGCTGCGCGAGGCGGGCGTTGCGCGGGCGCGCATGCAGATCGCCGTCGCGTCCGAAGATTATCTCCTGCCTTACTATCTCGACATGAGCGAACTCGATTACCGCGTGCAGGGGAGCGACGTCCTGTATGAGGGCGATACGTCGAGCGTTTACTCGATGTATCATTATCTGTACGACTATGTTTCCGCGGGATTGCCGTACGTGAACTTGGGCGGCTATGCCGCTGCCGAAAGGGAATATGCGGCGTTCGTAAGGCAGAATTACCTGCAAATTCCCGCATCCACCAAACAGTTCATGGATACCGTCATCGCGGAGCAGGGGTTCAGTAAAGACGATCCGAACATTCTCGCCGCCGTTGCGGAGTACATCCGCGGCGCGGCAGAGTATAATCTGGAATACGACCGCGCGCTGGACGGCGAGGCGGACGTCGCCGTGGCGTTCCTGCGCGATTACAAAGAGGGCATCTGCCAGCATTACGCGAGTGCCGCCACGCTCTTGTTCCGCGCGCTCGGCATTCCCGCCCGCTACACCATCGGCTACGCGGGAGACGCCGTCAAAGGCGAATGGACGGATATCATGGCCGCGAACGCCCACGCCTGGGTCGAAGTTTACGTCGACGGCATCGGCTGGGTGTATGTGGAAGTGACGGGCGGCG
>CALXBG010000100.1 GCA_944386485.1 uncultured Pygmaiobacter sp.
GGAAGGCTGTAGGCCGAAGGCGCGACATAAACATACCTGCGGGTATTATACCACGAATTCCGCGTTTTGCAAGGGGAAAAGCGCCGCGCGGCGTTCCGCCGTATTGTCTAAGAAATCCGTGCGCGCCGCGTGAAATTTATCGAGAACGGACAAGATGAATAATTATTCAAAAAGATCTTGATTTCTTCCTTAAAGGGTGTATAATGGTTTCATCGCGGTTTTCCCGCTTTCATTTGTATTAGGACACAGGGCCCGCGGGCCCTTGAGGGAAGGGGTTTCACCAATGGCAAAAGAGATCAAAAAGGTCGTCCTCGCCTACTCCGGCGGGCTCGACACGTCGATCATCATCCCGTGGCTCAAAGAGCACTACAACAACTGCGAGGTCATCGCCGTTTCGGCCGACGTGGGCCAGGGCTCCGAGCTGGAGGGCCTGGAAGAAAAGGCCAAGAAGACCGGCGCTTCCAAGCTGTACATTGAAGACCTGAAGAAGGAATTCGTCGAGGACTACATCTGGCCGACGCTCAAAGCCGGCGCGGTGTACGAAAAGAGCTACCTGCTCGGCACGTCGTTCGCCCGCCCGATCATCGCGAAGCGCATGGTCGAGATCGCCAAGGCCGAAGGCGCGGACGCCATCTGCCACGGCTGCACCGGCAAAGGCAACGACCAGGTCCGCTTTGAGCTGGCCATCAAGGCGTTTGCGCCGGAGATGCCGATCATCGCGCCGTGGCGCATCTGGGACATCAAGTCCCGCGAGGAAGAAATCGCCTACGCCGAGGCGCACAACGTGCCGCTGAAGATTACGCGCGAGACGAACTACTCGAAGGATAAAAACCTCTGGCACCTCTCCCACGAGGGCCTCGACCTCGAGGACCCGGCCAACGAGCCGGTGTACGACAAGATCCTCGAGCTGGGCGTCTCGCCGGAAAAGGCCCCGGACCAGGCGACCTACATCACCCTCTCGTTTGAGAAGGGCGTCCCGGTTGCGCTGAACGGCGAAAAGCTCGACGGCGTGACGATGATCGAGAAGCTCAACGCGCTCGGCGGCGCGAACGGCATCGGCATCGTCGATATGGTGGAAAACCGCCTGGTGGGCATGAAGTCCCGCGGCGTGTACGAAACCCCCGGCGGCGCCATCCTCTACCACGCGCACAACAAGCTCGAAGAGCTCTGCCTCGACCGCGACACCTACCACTTCAAGCAGGGCGTGGGCGACAAGTTCGCCGAGCTGGTCTACTACGGCCAGTGGTTCTCCCCGCTGCGCGAGGCGCTGAGCGCTTTTGTGGACAACACGCAGGAAACCGTCACCGGCGACGTGAAGCTCAAGCTGTACAAGGGCAACATCATCGACGCGGGCGCTTCTTCCCCGTATTCGCTGTACGACGAGGAAATCGCCACCTTCGGCGAGGAGGAAGTGTACAACCAGGCGGATTCCGCCGGGTTTATCAACCTCTTCGGCCTGCAGACGAAGGTGCGCGCGCTTAAGCTGGGCCGCAAATAAACAAAACAGGAAAAACGGCAGGGCGGACGCGCGCGTTCCGCCCTTGCTTTTCTTCCGGGCAGGAACAACGGGGGTTGGAAACAATGAAGCTATGGGCAGGGCGCTTCCAAAAAGAGCTCGACCAGAAAACCAATGATTTTAACTCGTCCATCGCGTTTGACAGCCGCATGGCGCGCGAGGATATCCAGGGGAGCATGGCGCACGCGGCGATGCTCGGCGCCTGCGGGATTATCGCGCAGGAGGAGTCGGAAAAACTCTGCGCGGGATTGCAGGAGATCCTCGCGGATCTCGAGGCGGGGCGGCTGGCCATCGACCCGGAGGCGGAGGATATCCACACGTTTGTGGAGGGGGAACTGACCCGCCGCCTCGGCGACACGGGCAAACGGCTGCACACCGCGCGCAGCCGCAACGACCAGGTGGCGCTGGACCTGCGCTGCCACCTGAAGGCGGAATGCGCCGGCCTGCGCCGGCAGCTGGTAGGGCTGGTGCGCGTGCTGGGGGAAAAGGCGCTGGCGCACTGCGCCGACGTCATGCCCGGCTACACGCATTTGCAGCGCGCGCAGCCCATCACCTTTGGGCACCACCTGCTGGCCTATGCGGAGATGTTCCGCCGCGACGCCGGCCGCCTGGACGACGCCGTGCGGCGCATGGACGTGATGCCGCTCGGCTCCTGCGCGCTGGCCGGCACCACCTACCCGCTCGACCGCGAATTGACGGCCCGGCTGCTCGGCTTTTCCGCCGTGACGCAGAACAGCCTGGACGGCGTGGCCGACCGCGATTTCTGCGTGGAGCTCGCCGCCGCCATCGCGCTCGCGATGGTGCACCTCTCGCGCTTTTCGGAAGAAATCATCCTCTGGTGCTCGTGGGAATTCAAATTCGTCGAACTCGACGACGCGTTTTCCACTGGCTCGAGCATCATGCCGCAGAAGAAGAACCCAGACATCGCCGAGCTGGTGCGCGGCAAAAGCGGCCGCGCCATCGGCGACCTGACCGCGCTCCTGACCATGCTCAAGGGCCTGCCGCTGGCCTATAACAAGGACATGCAGGAGGACAAGGAGGCCATTTTCGACGCGGTGGATACGCTGAAAGCCTGCCTGACGGCCTTCTGCCCGATGGTGGAGACCATGCGCGTGCTGCCGGAAAACCTGCGCGCCGCCGCGGCCAAGGGGTTCATCAACGCCACAGAC
>CALXBG010000101.1 GCA_944386485.1 uncultured Pygmaiobacter sp.
GGCTAATTCATTACTTATAGATGCTCAAGAAAATCAAAAAAAATATGGTGCTGTTAGCGTAAAATTATCTATTGCGTTAGGGCTATTATTGATAATTGTCATAATTTAATGGTGGCTTATCTAGTGTAGTTGACTAATGCAAATACACAATATGGAGGTAATATGGGAATAGAAATAATATTAAAAATAGCAGGTATAGGCATATTGATAGCTGTGGTTAATCAAGTACTTAAATACACTGGTAAAGAAGAATTAACTACTTTTACTACTCTGGCTGGTGTAGCAATTGTACTTTTGATGGTTCTAGATTTGGTGAGTGAATTATTTAGCAGTGTAAGTTCTTTATTTAATCTCTATTAGGTAGCTATTATGGAAATTTTGGTCAAGATAATTGGCATTGCTATTATAACTACTGTTGCAGTGCTTATAATAAAACAACTAAAACCGGAGCTAGCGGTGGTTGTGGGCTTGGCTGGGTCTATTATTATCGTCATTATAATTGTCAATATGCTTGGCAGCGTTTTTAATATTTTTGATGGGATTGTTGAAAGGACGGGCGTTGATAAAGAACTTTTTGTAGTGGTGCTCAAGATTATTGGCGTCGGTTATTTAACTGAATTTTCGGCTAATTTGTGCCTAGATGCTGGAGTCAATAGTATGGCAGATAAGATTATGCTTGCTGGTAAAGTCGTGATAATGTTGATGGCACTGCCTATCATTAATAATCTTCTTGAGATTGTGTATGGGTTGATGGTATGAGAAAGATAATATTTTTAATGCTTCTTATATTGTGTCTAATTCCTAATGGATTGCTAACTGCTTATGCAGACGAGAGTGAAGATATTGGTGAGCAGTTAACTGAAAATATAGAAAATCAAATATCTGATTTTGACTTTTCGGAATTAGACAAAATATTAAGCAATTTTAATGCTGGTGAGGGTAGTATTTTCGGTTCTAGCTCCTTTATGGACAAGCTGAGGTCTATCCTTAATGGTGAGTTTAAAGATGGCTATAATGATATATTAAGTGCAGTTTTTTCTTTGATTCTTGATGATGTCTTATCTTTTATTCCTTTGCTATGTACTATTGTGGCTATAGTAATACTAGGTAGCTTTATATCGGGTTTAAAATCGAGCTTTGGTTCAAAATCCGTTAGTGATGTTGTTCATTTTGTTTGTTTTGGTGTAGTGATAGTTATAACTTCAACATGCGTTATTGAAGTTATAGGTGTAACTACAGACGTTTTGAATAGTATGAAGACCCAAATGGAAGTCATATTTCCTATACTATTGACTCTTATGACTGCTTTAGGTGGTACTGTCAGTGTAGGAGTCTTCCAACCAGCTATTGTTTTGTTAAGTAATGGTATTATGCAAATCTTTAATGGTGTAATAGTTCCATTATTTACATTAACCTTTGTATTTACAATAGTCCAAAATATTAGTAGCACTATAAAACTAGAAAAGTTTACGTCTTTCTTTTCTAGTGCATTCAAATGGATTATTGGTGTAGTCTTTACTGTATTCTTTGCATTTCTTTCTATCCAAGGTATTGTCGCTAGTACTTATGATGGTGTTAGTATTCGTATGGCTAAGTATACGGTCAAAAGCTATATACCTATAATGGGTGGGTATCTATCGGATGGATTTGATTTGATACTTAGCAGTAGCGTGCTTATAAAGAACGCTATAGGTGCTACAGGCTTACTACTTATGATGCTAACGGTTTTAGCACCTATTGTGAAGATTGTTGTACTAATATTTGGCTTCAAATTGATCTCGGCAGTTTTGGAACCTATAGCTGATAGTCGTATTTCATCTTTTTTACATAGTGTAAGTAAGGCTTTAACTATGTTGGTTGCTTGTATATTAGGTGTGGCTTTTATGTACTTTTTAACTGTCGCATTAATAATGTGTACTTGTAATGTATTTTAAGGAGAGATTATGACTGCGTTTTATGGATGGTTGTTATGTATTTTGGGTGTCGTATTTTTGAGCGTGCTTGTTGATATTGTCCTGCCCGATGGTAAAACAAATAAATACGTCAAATCAATATTTGCTTTCATTATCATTTTAATAATTATTTCACCGCTTGCAAAACTAAAGGATTCTGATACTAACTTTGATGACTTTTTAGAGAATCCAAGCATTTCTATTGATGAAGATTATATATACAATATAAATTCTATGCGTATTGATAAATTGGCTGAAAGTATTATTAAAACAGCTGAAGAAGTCGGTTTGAAGGGGATTGATGTGCAGATTATGTCGGATATGAGCAATTTGGAATTTAATATTCAAAAGGTAAACATTTTTTTGGAAAATTTGGTCATAGATGAAAGTGTTTCGCATATAGATAAATATCAAACTCTAGTAGATATTGTGAATGCCTACATTAAAGTGTCTAGGGAGGATGTAGTTTTTTATGAGTGATAAAAAAACGATTAAAAATAAATTAACTGATATGTTGGAGCAATTAAAAAAGGGCAAAAAATCTGAATGGCTGGTCGTTATTGTATTAATCATAGTAGCTTTACTTATTTATACATCTGCTAGTAGTTTGTTTAATAATGAAGAGAGCGAGGCGAAATCTTCAACGAATGAATATGTCGCTTCTTTGGAGGCTAGGCTAGGAGAGGTGCTTTCTAATGTAAAAGGAGCGGGTAAGGTAAGCGTAATGATTACGGTTGAAAGTGGGTCGGAAATAGTGATTGCCACATCAACTGAGGAAAAGACAAATACAAGTAGCGGTACAAGCAATTCAAATCAATCTACTACAATAGTTGAAAAGCCTATAATAATTGGAGATGAGCCTGTAGTCTTGATTGAAAAAGCACCTAAGATAAAAGGGGTAATTGTGGTAGCACAAGGAGCTAGTAATATACAAGTTCGCCTTGAATTACTAAAAGCTGTACAAGCTTTGTTAGAGGTAGAGTCAAGTAACGTTGAAGTTTTTGTTGGTAATTAAAATTTATTGAAGGAGTTAAAAATATGTTATCTAAAAAGAAAAAAATAATAATTTTATCAGTTATGGCAGTTTTACTCGTAGTCAGTGGTTATTTGAATATAGCCCTTAACAATAGTGTGGAGGATGTCTCAAATAATAATAACACCACTCAAGCAAGCTTTTTCTCTACATATAGGACGGATAGAATAAATACACGAAATCAAGAGATACTTTACCTTGATGCCATTATAAATAGTGAAACAAGTACTGAGGAAGCTAAGGAAACTGCAGAAAGTAAAAAAGTTGCTTTGGTACAAACAATGGAGCTTGAGCTTGTCATTGAAGGGCTTATAAAGGCAAAAGGTTTTGAGGATGTGGTAGTGACTAATACTACAAGCAATGTCAATGTAATAGTAAAAAGTCCAGAACTGACTGCTGGTGAGGTAAGACAAATAGTTAGTATTATACAAGAGCAAACTGGTAAGTCAATAGATAATATCAAAATTATCCCAGTAGAATAATATTAAAAACCATAGAAAATTATTGAATTATTTAAGTTAGTGTGTTATACTAATTAAAAAATAATAAAAAAGGATTTTGTATGGCTACTCAAACTGACAGAAATTCTA
>CALXBG010000102.1 GCA_944386485.1 uncultured Pygmaiobacter sp.
CTGTAATAGAGTATCAAAAGGAGACGGTGCCGCGGGCAGTTACTGCCGGCGGCATTGTTTTTGGGCGAAATTATACAGCCGTTATAATAAAGTGCCCTATTTTACCATATTTCTATTAAATTTACTACGATTTCCATTGGTTTGTGTGGTCGAATAGGGTAGAATAATTAAGATAGAGAATGCAAATGATAAGGAGGTAAAGTATGCGCGCGGCTATCGTAGACGACTCAAAGGATGACCTGCAGTACCTGTACGATAACATTTCCAGATACTGTACGGAACATAAAGTGCACATGCAGATCGACCAGTTCGACAACGAACAGAAATTTCTCTATGCCATCAAAGACAAGAAATATGATCTCGTATTTCTTGATATTTTCATGAACCGGGTCGGCGGCGACCGTGTGGCCCGCTACGTCCGCGATCAGTGGCAGAACTGTCAGATCATCTTCACGACGGCCAGCAGGGATCACGCCGTGGAAGCATTTAAAGTGAGAGCGCTTGATTATCTTGTGAAGCCGTATACATACGAGGATCTTGCCGGAGCGATGGACCGGTTCGAAGAAGTGTATGATAATTTTCTTCATTACATTGAACTGAAGGAAGGCCGGCAGTTTACAAGGATCCTGATCACTGATATTATGTATGTAGATTACCACAACCATTACATACAGGTGCATACGACGTCAAATGTGGTCCGCTCCTACATGCCTTTCGATAAATTTGCCCCGTCTCTGGAGCCGTACAGCCAGTTCCTCTGGTGCTACCGGAACTGCATGGTGAACATGGATTATATCGTCTCGGTGGGCGACCGGGATTTTGTTCTGACGGACGGCAAGCGCATTCCGATCTCAAGGGCGATGCATCACGAAGTGACCCAGGCGTATGCAAACTATATGTTTGAGTACGTGAGCCGGAGAGCAGAGGAATGAATATCACACCAAGTTTTTTCGTTATCGCGGCAGCCTATGTCGTGACCGTTGTCATCATACTTTACTGGACATTTAAAGATAAGATTATGAAACCCGTCTGGGGCCGGCTGGTCGCTGCCATTGCAGTGTTTGCGGCAGTAGCGGTCGGCGGCAGCATGGGATATGTAATATTCGGGCCGGACAGTTATGTCCAGCCTTTTATTACGGTTGTCACGGCGTTCGGGTGCTTTTTAATCCCTTATATCGTGCTGGATTACAATCTGGGGCAGTGTCTGTTTATCTCGGGAATCGTGAAATGCTATGCGGACGATATCGCGCTTCTTGCGACGTTCCTTTATTATCTTGTTTCGGATGACCTGCCTGAGGAGTACATGGATTTTCCGCTCTGGCCGGTGCTGCTGGTGACGGCGGTCACGTTCCCGCTGATCATGCTGTTTTATAAGAAGCTGGTTCGGCCGGCCCTTGACAGCAGTGGATTTTTGAAGTCCTGGTCCTATACCTGGCTCATCCCCTTCATGGTGAACATCATGTATGCGTTCTTCATGCAGCCGGTATTCACGGTGGTCAGTGACTTCCCAGGAGAGAAGGCGGCTTTTGTCCCAATTATGTGGGTGCTGCTCACGTTCGGCGCATATGTGATCCTTGTGCTGGCGCTGCTCGGCCAGAGCCAGAACGCTCAGCTTCAGGAGGGGCTCCACATCTCGGAGACCCAGATCGAAGCCCAGCAGAAGCAGCTTGAGAATCTGCAGGCGCATATCAGCGAGACCTCCCAGCTGCGGCATGACATGAAGCATCATCTGCTGGCCTTAAAAGCCTATGCGCAGGCTGGGAAGTGCGACGCCATCCTCCGATACCTGGACGATTGTATTTCATTTATGGATGTCCGGGATACGGGCGTATGGAGCGGCAATCCGGTGGTGGACGCGCTGCTCGGGTATTATAAATACAGTGCGGAGGACGCGGGGATTCAAACTGAACTGCATGTGGAGACGGACAGGGCCCTGCCGGTCAGCGACACAGATATCTGCATCATTTTAAGCAATCTTCTGGAAAATGCCTACGAGGCGTGCATGCGGCAGAAGAAGGGCAATAAATACATAGAAGTCCGCCTCCATCAGACCGGCGATGTGCTGATCATCATGGTAGAGAATTCCTATGAGGGGACCGTGCGCAGAGAAGACGGAAGATTCCTCTCATCGAAAGCGGAGATGCGGAAAGGGATCGGCATCACATCTGTCCTGGACGTATGTAAAAAATATAACGGGATCCCCAAGATCGAATACAACGGATCCCTGTTTAAGGTTTCAATCCTGTTGAATGGAATCAGCAAATAGGGTATAATAATAGGCAGTCGAGACAACCCCGGCTGCTTATTTTTTTCCGGACGGGGATCCGGACCGGAAGAAGCATATGCCGGCAGAGACAGTAAGGAGGAAACGGACTATGTTAAGAATCGGAATGTTGACAAGCGGCGGTGACTGCCAGGCGCTGAATGCGGCGATGCGCGGCGTCGTGAAAGGGATCTGTTCAAAGAGAAGCGACGTGGAGATCTACGGATTCAAGGACGGGTACAAAGGTCTGATCTATGCGGACTTCAGCATGCTCACATCCAAGGATTTCTCAGGGATCCTGACACGGGGCGGTACGATACTGGGTACGTCCAGGCAGCCGTTCAAGCTGATGCGCGTGCCGGACAAGGACGGGCTTGACAAGGTTGAGGCGATGAAGCATACATACCATAAGCTGAACCTGAACTGTCTGGTGATCCTGGGCGGAAACGGAACGCACAAGACGGCGAACCTGCTCCGGGAGGAAGGGCTGAATGTCATCACACTTCCGAAGACTATCGACAATGACCTCTGGGGAACGGATATGACTTTCGGATTCCAGAGCGCGGTGGACGTGGCCACGGACACCATCGACCGGATCCACACGACCGCAACATCACACAGCCGCGTGTTCATCATCGAGGTTATGGGACATAAAGTGGGACATGTGACGCTCCATGCGGGCATCGCAGGCGGCGCGGACATCATCCTCCTGCCGGAGATCCCCTATGACATCAAGTCCATTAAGAAAGTGATCGAAGGCCGCAGCAACGCC
>CALXBG010000103.1 GCA_944386485.1 uncultured Pygmaiobacter sp.
GCAAGGGAATTTTATTATTTAGATTAATTCGGAATCGTCATCACTTGGTATTTGCACTACATTGTATAAAGTAGGGAAACCAGTATTGATTGTTGCATCCAAATTCCAAATAGCATCACTGAAGTTCATATCTTTAAATGGTTTAAAGTTCGTTGTTAATAATTCATCTTCAGTTACTATCTTCTCACTGAATGGATAATGCCAACTCCATACCCAGTTGATAAGAGTATCTTTTAGCCAGTGCTCATAAAGATTTGTCATAACATCCTTATTGTATACGTTGTCATATCTCCATAGAGCCACTGCTGTAACAGGACAATAAGTATCCACTCTATTGATACCCTTACCAGCGAAGTTTACACTTACAAAGTTGTTATAAGCCTTAGTATTATCTCCGCCACCGAACTTACCACTACCTACAACCAAACCAGCCTTAGTGGTCTCATTACCAACGAAGTCATTACTTATATTACCAGAGAAATCAACACCATACAAAGTACCCTCTATACGGTTGTTTCTAAGATCAGTCTCACCACGGCCTTGTTGATAAGCTGCAATACCACCTACTAAGCAACCTCTCATCAAAGCGTTAGTTGTAGTTTGATTTTGCTCAACGACTCCTCTAGCATAACCTACAACACCACCTACAGCAAATCCATTCACTTCACCATCAAATAGATTGTAATTTACATTACTACCTTGATGATCTCCAACTATACCACCAGCTAAATGGCCATTAAATACAGCTGTATCTTTCTTACCACCAGTGTAACTATACTTAGTCATAATAGCTGCATTTGTTACATAGTTGCTAGTAACATAACCAGCATTAGTACCTTGAGTCGCATTCAACCCGACAATACCGCCAGCAGCACCTGCATAAGTTGAGTCTCTAACAATCTCACCACCTATTACAGCACATTGACTAACTGTAGCCAAATTCTGTCCAGCTATACCACCTACATAAGTAGGTACATCATAGTTATTTACAAAATTCTTTAACAATCCTATATCAACTGTACAATTTGTAATAATACCATTGCTTAGGCTACTATTAGTATTTGTACCAACTATTGCACCTACATAAGCAGTCTTATCAATAGCATTGATTAGATTACTATTTGTACCACTAATAGTCACATCGTGTATATAACCACCATTATTGATACCAGCTATAATACCGAAGTTAACTGCATCTATACCAGTATTTTGATCTTCAGTAGTTACATTTTCAAATATAATGTTACCTACCTCACCACCAGATATTGTATTAAAGAAACCAACATTAACTCCATCTGGAAGTACAAAGTTGCTTATCTTAGTATATCTTTGCTCTTCCTCAAGCCATACACCAGACAATACACCTCTAAATCCATTCATTTCGCTACCAAGTGGAGTCCACTCAATTCCACCTAAGTCAATATCTTTCTTGACGTAGTAAACGCCATCCATATTTAGATTAGCTAAATCCTCTGCTTGTAATAGACTTGAACCGCCTATATTCAAAGAAGAAACACTTAATCTAATATTAGCACCATTTGCATTTATGCTAGGCGTAGAGTTATTTTCAAGTTTCCAAGCTTCATTAAAGTCCCAGTTGACTTGAGTGCCCGTTACAACACTTATATGCGAGATAAATGTTGACTGAGTTCTAAGCTCATTTAATGTCTTGCCTTGTACACCCATAACACCAAAAGCAAATTGATCGTCTTGATTTACAGTAGCAGGCAAATCTTTATATCCGTACACGCCTACTAAATCATCGCTAGATAAGTAATAACAGCCTACAACAAGATTTATAACCTTAGGGTCTTTTGAATCGTCATAGTTATGTCTACCAACTATAGCACCAACATTTTCGCTCGCACTAGTTAAGCTAGCCAAACTATAACAATCTTTTACTACAGAGTAAACGGTGTCTTTTTCTTCATTAACACCAACTAGCCCACCAACTGCACCAGTAGCTGATTGATTAGTGATAGAAGTAGATTCTTTAGTGTAACAGTTAAATACATAACCGCCTCTATTTACACCAACAATACCACCAGCATTGCCGTTAGCCGTTATACTGGTCTGTACAGAAGACTTAGAAATGCTACTTGCTACAGTGTCATATGCACCATTTAACCCAACTAGACCACCAGTAATACCATCAGCATAGTTATTGGTTATAGAAGAATTTGTCACATGTACATTATGGATAGTACCATAGTTTACGCCCGCAGCAATACCAGCATTTGTAAAGCTACCATTTACAGTAGCATTATCAAATGTAACATATTGCATACCACCTTCGGCACCAATAGTCTCAAATAATCCAACATTACTACCGTCACCAGTGATATTCATACCGCTGATTGTGTAACCTTCACCAAATAGCGTACCAGTAAATGTACCCTTAATAGGAGTCCAATTTCCACTCATCTCTATATTGTTTGTCAATATATATGAGTCTTCAACTCTGAATGGATTTATATTATCATCCGTACTACTTTGAGTCCCGATAGTAGCTAAATCAGCTGCACTTCTAATATAATACGGATAATCATAAGAACCATCACCTACATTTACCTCAATCAAGATATCATCAATATTTGTATTTGTAGTTGTGATACGTATAGTAGTAGCACCGCCACCTATTGCGGTAAACTTACGTGTCTCAGCGTCAAATTCAATGATACCCTCATCACTGATATCATAAGTAATCTCAGTGGATGACTTTGGTTTTAGATGCTCATACTCTAGAGTACGAGATTCACCTACATTGATCTGATACAAGGTAGTTGTCACATCGATTCTTTCATTGTCTGTCAAAAAGAACACACAGGTATAACCTAAGGCAACAACTACAACAATAATTGCACAAAATACTAAAAATCTTTTCATACTCGCTCCCCATTTATAAATTTCTGCTATCATTATAATATAAAAGAAATAAACTGTCAATAGCAAACTAAAGAAAAAAATTCAATTAAATTGTGAGATCTACAATACATAATCGATAAAAAACGCACAACTAATCTATAATTAAATATAAATTTTTAATGCTTATACTATCATTATATAATTAATACAAATACAAATTTACATTTGCCTCTTTACAAATATTTCAAATTATGATAACATTAACTTTAGGTAAAGAGGAGGATATTGAAGTGGAATTAATTGATATACCTAAATGTGAAGAGTTAGAAAACGCTGGAACATATGTAGACACTCCACATAGCGACCCGTCTACTAGAAAACCAGGTGATATTGTTATTCACCCTATAGATTTTTATTTTACTGTGAAGAATTTGTTGGATTTTGACTATGCTGTAAAATATTACCCAAATTGTGATGATGGCTACCCTGTAAAAGATAAACCACGAAATGAGCTTGGATTGCACAAATATGGCCCTGGCTATTATGATGGTAGCTATGACGGCAAAGAAGCTAATGAGCGTGCAAACGACTTGATCAAACAGCTCAACACCGCTTTGTCAAAAAATCCTACTAGTCCAGGAAATGTCGCTTACGCAAGAATCTTAAAGGATACTGGTGATACTACCTATGCTAAGCAGGAAAAAGCCAGAATAGACGCAAATATGTATGTTTATGTGTTTAACTTGCTTCAATCTAATAGATGCGTTTTTGTTTACAACCACCCACACTTCGGGATTAATTGGAAAAACTTAATTGAAAAAGCCGGGTACGAAAGGTATGAAACATTTATCAGCGAGACTCAACGTGCTTTATTTAACGCAGAGGGTTTGATAAGATTTTTGGATGATGACTATGTAACCTTAAACCGCCGTGCAGGATATTCACTATCAGTAGCTTGGCACAGAAATGATTTTAAGCCTAACGCTGACGAGATCAAACAATATGTAATGAACCTCAACAACAAAGAGTTTAATCATAGATATAAATATTGTGCACCTTTGATAGATGGAATATACAACGATATTATTGTAAAAGGCGACATTCCACCTTATGAGAGATTTTTGAGAGATTATAATTATATAAAGGTATTAAACAAAGAAAGAAATAGATAAATCTACTTAAAAAAACACTTTAACTACAAGCGTTAAGGTGTTTTTTATTACAAGCAAGATACAATAATTTGAAAGTTTTCAAGCAAACATTATAATCTTGACAAACAAAAAATATTTGTTTAAACTAATATTACACATATCAAATACGAATATTACTTTGATAACTATTTAAATAAAGGAGCAAATATGATTTTATTTTTGACCAGTGATATTGGAGCGTCAAAACAAGAAAATGG
>CALXBG010000104.1 GCA_944386485.1 uncultured Pygmaiobacter sp.
GCCGCCGTTGTAGCTTCTGTCCACCTTGTTGACGTCCGGCGCGGTGAAGCACTCGCAGTTCTTCTCGCCGAACACCTCGAGAAAGTTCATCATCCCGTCTTCCTCCCCTGCATAGTTTTTGTAGGCGATGTTCCTGTCCACCCGCCCGGCGATGCCGTCGACCGTCCCGTCGCTGGAATACTGCCAGATCGCCGCGCCCGCGATCCCCATGCTGCCCCGGTAGTCGGCCAGCCAGAGGTCGCAGCCCGCGAGCATCGCAAGGTCGAGGTAGCTGTTTGCAAAATTGGTATAGGTATAGTAGATCGGCTGGTAGCCGAGCTTTCGCGCCTCGTCGAGAAAGGCCGCGACGAGGACGCTGTTGTCCTGTTTTGAGAACCCCTTGTAGGTCGCGGCGTCCTCGATGTCGATCGCGAGCGGCCAGTCGAGACGGTAGGGCGCGCATCGTGCCGCCGCCTCTCTTGCCGCCCGGCGGGCGGCCTCGGCCGATTTGCAGTAGCTGTACACATACGCCCCGACCGGGATGCCCGCCGCGATCGCGCCCTTCATGTTTTTGTCGAAATAGGGGTCTGCGCCCTCGTCGATGCCCCCCTCGTACCCGGCCCAGCCGACCCGGATGAAGGCGAACTGCACCCCCGCGGCCGCAACCTTCTCCCAGTCGATCTCGCCCTGATACTTTGATACGTCGATTCCTTTATATGTTGTACCCAAACAGTAGCACCTCCCTGTTTCTGTTATTTCCTACAATCAAGGTTCCATATAAACTACTGAAATCTCAAATTTAATATTGAGTTTCAAAAACGACGAAGTACATCTGAAGTACAGCTTATTATGCTCTATACTGCCGTTCTCTGCCACAACGGGGTAATAGTCTGGGCTTAAATACCCGGAACCCGTGGCGAGTATATGGAAAGATTTCCTTGACGGGATATTTAGCCTTTCTGGGAACGCTATGTTTACTGTCCATGTGCCTTCCGCCGCCGTATTATCAGCCTCGATATAGAGAATATGGAGTTTCCCGTATTGCTGATGATGCACAAACCTTATATCCAGATTTGTGCCGGTACAGCTGCTCGTAATATCCTCCGTCACAACGCTGAGCACCGGCTGCGCTCCCATCTGGGCCAGCGTGATGTCGGCGCTGCCGTTGAAGCTGGCATTGCCGATCTTGCGGCTGGTCGCCAGCTTGGTCGCGCTCGCGGCGTTGCCGGTGCAGGCGGCGGCAGTCTTGGCCGCGACGGCGGTGCCGCCCGCTGCGAGGGCCCCGACCTCCGACGCCGAGAGGGTGATCGCCACCCCGCTCTTGCCGTTGACGCTCTGGATCACCCCGGCGGGTCCCTGCTCACCCTGGGGTCCCTGCGGACCGGTCGGGCCGCGCTCCCCCTGCGGGCCCTGCGGACCGGTCGGGCCGCGCTCTCCCTGCTCGCCGGTGTCCCCCTTGGGCCCCTGGACGCCCTGCGGGCCCTGGATGCCCTGCGGCCCCCGCTCGCCCTGGGGTCCGGTGTCCCCCTTTTCGCCCTGGGGGCCCATCGGGCCCTGGATACCGGGATCTCCCTGCGGGCCCTGCGGCCCGGCGGGTCCGGTCTCCCCCTGCGGGCCCTGCGGGCCGGTCGGGCCGGTTTCCCCCTGCGGGCCCGCCTCGCCCTGGGGTCCGACCTCACCCTGCGGGCCCTGTTCCCCCTGCGGGCCGACGGGACCGGCGGGGCCCTGCGGCCCCATCTCCCCGGTTGCGCCCTGGGGACCCTGCGGCCCCATCGGGCCCTGCTCGCCCGGCGGGCCCTGCATCGAGCCGATGCTCTCCCAGCCCGCGTCGCTCCAGACAAAGATCTCGTTCTCCTCGACGCTGCCGACCGCCCAGGCGTCCCCCTTCTCCCCGGCCGGGTGGGCGGCTTCGAGCGCCTCGAGGTCGTCGTACCGGCCCAGGATCGAGAAGCTCGCCCCGTCCTTGCCGGGCTCACCCTTCTCTCCCTGCGGCCCCTGCGGGCCGGTCGGGCCGGTCGCCCCCACCGGGCCCTGCGGGCCCGTCTCACCGGTCGGGCCGATCGGGCCCTGAATCCCCTGGGGGCCCTGCGGGCCGATCGGGCCCTGCACCCCCTGCGGCCCCTGCGGACCCGTCGCGCCGGTGGGTCCCTGTGCGCCGGTCGGGCCGACGTCCCCCCGCGGCCCCTGCAAGCCCTGGGGCCCCTGCGCCCCGGTCGGGCCCTGCGGCCCGGTCGCCCCGGTCTCACCCTGCGGCCCGGGGATGCCCTGTTCTCCCTGCACCCCCTGCGGGCCCTGGGGTCCCGTCGCGCCCTGCGGGCCGGTCAGTCCCCGCTCGCCCTGCTCGCCCTGCGGCCCGGCCGGGCCCTGCGGGCCCGTCGCGCCGGTCTCGCCCTGTTTTGCGGTGACCACCGTCATCCCGGCGAAGTCCTCCACCACCGCATTGCGGAACTGCAGCCGCCCCCGCTGGGGCAGCCGCTCGCCGTTCTCATCGACGACCAGATGCCCGCCGCTGCCGGTCGTCTCGTAGCTCTCCCCGTCATACGAGACCTCCAGCTGCCCGTCCCCGTTCACCCGCAGCCGCCGGATCTCCGCCGAGACCACCGCCTCCCCCAGCTCCTTTTCCTCCATCGCGTCGATCAGCGCGTTGAACTTCGGGACGATGACCTCCCGCGGGATCTCGTCGAGGATCCGCTGCATCTCGGCGGTATCGACGCCGGGGGTGTCCGGCCGGCCGAGGTTGCCCTTGCCGGCGAGATCCTGCTGTGTGATCTTTTCAAATGCCATCCGCTCACCTCCACTTGTTGCTGTTGCCGTTGCTGACATATTCGAGGGCGATCGCATTCAGCCCGAACGGCTCGTTTTGGGCCTCGTTCTCGATCGCGAAGGTCGCCCGACCGACCCCCCGCAGCCGGATCCGCGCCCCGATGATATGGGGGGTGTCGTCGCAGGAGTAGGTGAAGCGGGAGTACCGCAGCCGCCGGTAGCTGAAGTACCGCGCCTCGGCCCCCGCGTCGAAGAGCTCCCGCCAGCTGCCCCGCACCCGGCCGCGGGCGACAAAGCCGGTCACCGCGGCGCTGGCCAGCTCGACATACAGCCGCCGCAGATGGTGCTCGATGCCGACCTGCCCGCCGGGCAGGTCGGGGGTGGTCCAGCGGGCGACAATCGGCGCGCCGTCGTCGTTGTAGCTGGCCGGGTCGCTCTCGTCGTCGGCGAACCGGCACACCCGGCCGTCGGCGGCGCCGAACCAGAGCCGCCCGTCCTGCTCCCAGAGCACCCGGGCCGGGATGCCGGTGCAGTAGAACCCGGCGTACTGCCGCTCGCAGTAGGGCGCCCCGGCCGCCGTCGCCAGCGGCTGCAGCCCGTCCAGCAGGTAGAGCCGCTCTCCCGTCGCGAGCAGGTACTGGCTGCGCCAGACCAGCGCAAAGGCGTCGGCCTTGTCCGGCTCTGCCCGCAGCGCCCCGCTCAGATAGAAGCTCCGCAGGCTGTCCAGCTTTTCGCCGGTCACGTCCTGGCTGGTCAGCGCGCAGATCCCCTCCTGTGAGAGGAAGAGCGGCTCCCCCGCGAGGTAGCCGAAGGCCCAGCGGCTCACCGCCCCCGACCCCTGCAGGCTGCCCACCGCCGGAAAGGCGGCCTGCCCGTCGGTCATCTGACCCTGGCGCAGGATCACGCTGCGGCCCAGCTCCGCCCCGTCCTTGTAGGCGGCGAGCTGATTGCCGAGGATCGCGTAGCCGACCACCGCCGACCCCTCGCTGCCCAGCCGGGACCAGCCGCCGTCCGGCCAGTAGGTCGCGTCGCCGTAGCCCGAGTACCAGTCCCGGCCCGGCAGCGCGTCGTTGCCCGACAGAAAGAGCCGGTCGGCCGCCCCGCCGATGCCGTAGAGGATGCCGACCCGGCAGCCGTTGATCCGCCCGGCATACCCCTCGACGGTGTGGGACGCGGTCACCGTCAGGTTGTCCTGCCCGTCGATCGGGCTCTCGCCGGGGGCCGTAATAAAGGTGAGGGCGCCCGCCGCGCGGTCGACGGTGAAATCCGCACCCTCGGTCAGCGTCTTTCGGCTGCCGTCGGGCTGCAGCAGCTCGGCGCTCACCGCCTCCTCGTCCAGCGGGGCGAAGGAGAGCTGGTACACCTTGTCCCCGGC
This sequence comes from uncultured Pygmaiobacter sp., assembly GCA_944386485.1. Taxonomy (GTDB): domain Bacteria; phylum Bacillota; class Clostridia; order Oscillospirales; family Ruminococcaceae; genus Pygmaiobacter. Next base: position 4,118 of record CALXBG010000104.1, read on the forward strand.
AGTGCCGAGAAAGGATTCCCGAAACCGCGGCCCGATCAGGTTGAGTTCCTCGTAGGCCTGCCCGCCGCCCGACGGGGCCCTTGCGATGGTCACCGTCGGGACATACGCCTTCTCCGCCGCCGGGCAGACCGTCTCGCCGTCAAAGAGCAGCAGCGCCTTGCCGTCGGCGATCACCAGCGTGTCCCCGAGCAGCCAGCTCGCGCTGCGCGCGTCGGCAAGGCCGTCGCAGAGCTTCTGCGCCGTCTCGCCGTCAAACCGCCACAGGCTCTCCCCCGCGTGGAGCAGCACCCCGCCCTCCCGGGTATGGTGGCAGCCGTTGATCCGCCCCGGCAGGGTCGTCACCGTCTGCCAGCCCATCCGCTTTCGCACCTTGCCCGGCACCGAGCGGACCATGTTCTCGCAGTCGGGGCTGCGGGTGGGGTCGACGTTCGCCGGTTCGCTGGTCAAATCGGCCCCGAGGAAGGTGTCGATGACCAGCCGCGACCGCTTTGCCGCCGACGCGGTCGGGGTCGCATGGGGGTTATAAAGCGGCATAGCCCTTCACCTCCACGACGCCCGCCGGCCCCTTCGGATAGAGCGAGAGGTTGGCCAGCCGCCCCTGGTACTGGGCGTAGAAGTTCGAGAAGTACCGCTGGTCCTCCTCCATCGCGCAGCACTGGGCCGCGACAAAAAAGACCAACGCCTCGTTCGCCTCCTCGCCGAGGGAGAGGGCGGTCTCATCCGGCGCGCCGGCCGCGATGGTCCCGACCTGCGGCCGGTAGCCCAGCAAAAACGCCCCCTCCTCCGGCAGCCCCGCCGCCGGGTCCCACGCCGCCGCGCGGCCGTCCGGCCAGCGCAGCAGCAGCGGGCTCTCGCAGTCCTCGGGCAGCGCCCGCGCCTCCCCCTCGCCGTACTCCTTTTCCCGGTAGGGGGGATAGTAGAGGGCGATCTCCCGCTGTCCCATCTCAAAAAACCGCTCCAGCCGCCCCGCCGCCGGCCGGTTCTCCCCCGTCTCGTCGAGCAGCGCGCGCACGCGCGCCTTCGCCTCGCCCAAGGTCATCTTGCGTCACCCTTTCTTTTTTCTCTCTCGCCTTTGAATCTCCCCTCCCCACACCCGCCCCGGGGCCGGTCTTCCGGCCCCGGGGCGCTCCGTTTGCCGCGCCCTTTGTCAGGGCAGCAGCAGCGCGCCGACCTTCATCGTGGTCGGGCCGGTCACAAAGACCGCGCCCTCCCGCTTGAAGAGACCGCTCTCGAGCACGAAGGCCATCGTCTTGCTCTGGCCCACCGTGACGGCGAGGTCGGCCACCCCCTGAATCCCGCTGCCGGCCTTGAAGACGATCTGGCCCTCGCTGCCGGTGTTCTCGACCAGGATCAGGGTCTTGGTGTCCTGCTCGGTGAAGGGAATCTTCGCCCCCTCGCTGCCCAGCGCGGCGAGGGTGGGCAGCGCGACGCCGCCCGAGAGTGGAATTTTGGTCAAAGTAATTTCAGTAACAGCCATCTAATACCTCCCCCGCGTTGGCTCTTGGTTTTTCCGGCAACCTTTGGCCCGGAAAGCCAACGCTATACTTATTGGCCCATCCGATCAAGATTGTCTAAGGCGGTCTGCCGCCTAAGACAATCTAAAGATCGTCTGCACCAATAAGCTACCAACTGCTTCTTTCTTCCGCTGTGTTGGCTCTTGGTTTTTCCGGCAACCTTTGGCCCGGAGAGCCAACGCTCACAACTGCTTCTTTCTTCCGCTGTGTTGGCTCTTGGTTTTTCCGGCAACCTTTGGCCCGGAAAGCCAACGCTATACTTATTGGCCCATTCGATCAAGATTGTCTATGGCGGCACGCCGCCTGAGACAATCTAAAGATCGTCTGCACCAATAAGCTACCAATGGTTTTTTTCTTCCGCTGTGTTGGCTCTTGGTTTTTCCGGGTACCTTTAGCCCGGAGAGCCAACGCTCACAATGGTTTTCTCCCGCTTTGTCACGCGCCCGCTTTGCAGCTGAGCACGACCAGCTCCTTGGGCCGGACGATCCGCGCCTGGTAGAGCACATAGCCCTTGACCGCGTCACAGAAGCCCTTCTCGGGGCGGTAGGCCTCGGTGTGGGTGACCGGCTTGACGAAGGCGATCGCCTTGTCGGTGTGGACCATGACCAGGCTGTTGCCCGCCGAATCGGTCGCGACGTTGTTGCTCATCTTGATCTCGACGTTGCCGTACCGGCCGACCCGGCCGTTCTCGAGGATCTTGGAGTTGTTGGTGTCCAGCGCGGTGTAGGCGGTCTTGAGCCGCATATAGAACCAGGGCGGGACCTCCATCATGATCCGGCCATTCGGCTTGACGTCGCTCTCGTAGAGCTTTTCGAGCGCCGCGTCGATCTGGCCCAGGATGTTGTCGGCGGTCAGGCTGGCCGGGGAATCCGACAGCTTCACCGCGTCGCGGGATGCTGCCTGGGCGGCGATGTGGCGGTCCATCGCGTCGGCGAGACCGGCGGTCGCCTCGGCGTTGAGGGCCTCCAGTACCCCGCCGACCGCCTGGCGCTTGTCGATGTCGTCGATCTTGTAGTGGAAGTAGCTGATCTGCCGCACCGGCAGCAGCAGGCTGGTGTCGTCGACCTCCTCGGGCTCGGCGAGGGCGATCTCCCGATCCTCGGTGGTGATGATGGTGGGACGGCCGACCCCGAGGATCCGCACCGCGTCCCCCATCTTCTTGACTTCGCCCTCATACTGCCGGTTGCAGCCCTCGGCAAAGACGAGGGCGCGTTCGAGTTCCCGGTCGATCGCCTCCGACCAGACCTCGGGAACAAAATTGCGATAACCCATACTCATTTCCTCCTTGTCTTGCTCGCCCGATCACCAGCGGCGCATCGAGCGGCGGATGCTGTCGAAATTGCGGTGGATCTCCTCCCGGCTCATCCGGGCGACCTCGTCGCGGGAAAAATAGGTCCCGTCGCCCCCGCC
>CALXBG010000105.1 GCA_944386485.1 uncultured Pygmaiobacter sp.
GGTCATACTCGCCCAGCTCCAGCAGCTCATAGAGCCGGGACTTCTGCCGCTCCGTTCCGGCGATCTCCCCCCGCACCGCCTCCAGGGCAGTCTCCAGCACGCTGGTATCCTGACCGGGGATGTGGTCGGGCTGCTCCACGCTCAGCTTGGCCAGGGTGTCTGCCAGGTACTCCAGGATCTGCTCCTCTACCAGGCGGATCTGGGTGGAGGAGCAGCACCCGGCTCGGGTGCAGAGGAGGTAGGCCGTCCCCTTCATCACCATGCGCTGCATGTTCTGGCCGCAGTTGGCGCACTTCACCAGCCCCACCAGCGGGCTTTTCACCGAGCCGTCGTGCTTGGGCAGGGTGTACCGGGACTGGAGCCTGGCCTGAACCTTGTCGTAGGTCTCCTGGTCGATGATCGGGGGGTGGAGGCCGTCCACGATGGTCCATTTCTCCCGGGGATTGTAGATGGTGATGTGCTTGACGTTCCCCTTAGTGCCTTTGCGGATGTGGCTCTTTTGGTCCCACACCACCTTGCCGGCAAAGGTTGGGTTGTGGAGGATGTGGCGCACACTGTTCCGGGAGAACCGCTCGGAGCGGTGAGGACGGGCGCCCAGGGCGTTGATGTGGTTTGCAATGGTGGCCATGCCGTAGCCCTGGAGGTACAGGCTGTAGATCATCCGCACATACTTGGCCTCCGGCTCGTAGATCTCCAGGGTGGGCTTGCGGTCCACCACCGTCTTGCGGTAGCCATAGGGGGCGTTGGCCACATAGCAGCCCGCCTGAATGGTCTGCTTCAGGCCCCGGCGAAGCCGCTTGGTGATGATTTTATACTCCCGCCGGCTGATGAAGGTTTTCAGCTCGGCGTACGCCTCGTCGATCTCGTCGGAGAGGTCGTAGATCTTCTCCTGCGTGATGATCAGGGGGCCTGCTTCCCGGAGGGCATCCAGGATGATGCCCTGGTCCTTCATACGCCCGCGGGAGAGCCGGTCCAGATCCATGCACAGTACGGCGTCATATTTGCCGTCCTCCACATCCTGCAGCAGCCGCAGCATCTGGGGACGGGCGTAGAGGGACTCCCCACTGACCACCTCCGGGTACTCCTCCAGGATGTGAATGCCGTGGGTAGCTGCGTAGTCGTAGAGAGTCTGCTTGTGCTTGGAGAGCACCTCGTCGGTGGCCAGGCCTTCCTCCATCCGGGACTTGCGGAGGTAGGCGGCGGCGTCCAGGTCAGTGAGTATATCATGAGACATCGGCATGGAATCACCTACAAAGTTAAAATAATTGACAAAATAACCTTGCTTTTGATAATTAGAATGTGGTATCATGATTTACGTTAACGAAAATGGTGGTTTTTCGTTAATATATGTATGCTGATGAGCAACATATGATGGAATAGCTCGTATAATTGAAAATGATTTTTGGAGGTGGAAGTGATGGAATATACTGTGCTGTCTAAACTGTTCTATCAGAATAAGAATGATTATGAGCAAATGTATCAGCAGCGCTTCCACAGTGAATACACAGTCCACTTGGATTTTGAGGTGAGCGGAAACCCAGCTTTTTTTGTGCAGACGCCTGAGACGTATCAAATGCTTATCAATATTCTGCGGATGAATACAGCTGTGTCGAACCTTTGCCAAGCGCTTCCGGGGGCAGCGATCCATCAATTCTCCAGAAGGTGCCTGATCGACGAGATCGTGCTGACAAACAGCATTGAAGGAGTGAGAAGCACAAGGAAGGAAATCAGCGATATTTTGGATGAGTTAGGGCTCAAAAGTAAAGGGAAACGGTTTTCCGGCCTCGTTCAAAAGTACAATATGCTGATGACAAAGGAAGAATTGCCTCTGGCGAACTGCCAAGATGTGCGGGAGATTTATAATGAACTGGCACTGGCCGAAGTGGCAGAGGAAGAGCCGGAAAATGTTCCGGACGGGAAGATGTTCCGTAAAGGGCCTGTGAGTATATACAGTCCAAGTCAAAAGGAGATCCACAAAGGACTATATCCGGAGGAGAGGATCATCCAGGCTATGGAGCAGGCTCTGTGTTTTTTAAGCGACGATTCCTGTGAGATTTTGTGCCGTATATCTATATTTCATTATCTGTTGGAATACATTCATCCGTTTTACGATGGGAACGGAAGATTAGGACGGTTTATTTGCAGCTATCTGCTGGCTCAGGAGCTGGAGCCGGTCACAGGTTACCGCATATCCTATACGATAAAGGAAAACCTCAAAGACTATTACCAGGCCTTTACCATTTGCAATGATCCGCTGAATCGGGGCGATCTCACACCGTTTCTGATCATGTTCCTGAAAATCATCGAAGAATCGGTAGAAAAATTGAAAAGCTCTCTGCGGGAAGGTTTTGTGCGTCTTAATAGGAATCTGAAGAAGCTTCCCGATTTGGTCCATGAAAATGATGAGTCACTGAAAGAACTATACAATCTTCTGATACAAGCCGCCCTTTTTTCGGAATTCGGGGTGCCGACGGAAGTGATTCTAAACCATGTTAATATCAGCCGGAGCACACTGAACGTTAAGCTGGCCAAGATCCCAGGGGAATTGCTGGTGAAGGAAAAGAGAGGGAGGGTCAATTACTATTCTCTGAACGTAGAGATGTTGGAAAAGGAAACTAATGTTCGAATCGGTAGCCTTTAAGAAGCCGCCCAGAGGGGCGGCTTCTTATTTAACCCTCAACAGCACCAGACATGGTGCAGTCAAATACATAATCTGGGATATCCTCTCGCCAATCTGAGGATCTGGCCTCCATGATGATCTGAAATGGACCCTGATTGATTGCTGGGAATACTATGACCCCTTCTGTTTTGATGCCGGGACGTATATCATTTTGAAACTCTGGATAGCTCGCATTATAGTTCCTTTGAGGTTCATATTGTGTGCTGTCCTGAATGAGAACGGCATTAAAGTCATATAGCGTGAACTCGTTTGCCCCATTGTTTTCAATAGAGACATATATACGAGTTTCCTTTTCAGCAAGTTCCACATTCTGAACAGAGACTGAATATCCTAATTGATCGATCGTAGAGGTGGTGGCTGTAGCAGTTGCGATTGTAGGCATAATTGCATCTTTGTAGGATAGAATCTCAAGCTCATCAGCAAGGATAGCCGGTGCAATAATTGTTCCACCCATCATATTTTGTCCTTCAAATACATCCAACACTTCGCCAGTGAGCCTGACGTAGTCGCCATCTTCCAGTTCAAATTCTGGATTAAGGAAGCTAGCGACAGTGTTGAGGTCTCTGTTTTCTGGATCGGCCCACATTTGGAAATACACGCCGTAGTTGTCATATTCCACGCTACCAAATAC
>CALXBG010000106.1 GCA_944386485.1 uncultured Pygmaiobacter sp.
GGAGCTTCTAAGGAATACCGCAATTTTATGGGACGGACAGGTCCGTACCGCCAACCTGTCCATAATCGCCGGCCACTCTGTAAACGGTGTTGCCCAGCTCCATACAGAGATACTTAAAGAGCGGGTACTGGCGGATTTTTACAATTTGACACCTGAGAAGTTTAACAATAAGACAAACGGAATTTCCCACAGGCGTTTTCTTGCGGAGGCCAATCCGTCTTATGCGAAACTTATTACAGCCACTATTGGAGACGGGTGGATGTCAGACGCAGAGCAGCTTTCTCTTTTGAAAGACAAGGAGAATGACGCCGGATTTCTGGAGGAACTTTTGAAGAGCAAGCGGACAAACAAAGAGAGGCTTGCAAAATACATCAAGGAGAACGCGGGAATTACTGTCGATACTGACTCTATATTTGATGTACAAGTCAAGAGATTTCATGCTTACAAGAGGCAGCTGCTGAATATATTCAAAGTTATGGACCTGTACAACAGGCTTGTGGAGGACAGTAGTTTTGACGTGCGCCCGTCAACATTTATATTCGCGGGAAAGGCTGCCCAGGGATATGAATTTGCAAAAGATGTCATACGCCTAGTGAACTCAGTGGCGGAAGTGGTTAACAACGATCCAAGAGTCCACGGCAGGATAAAAGTTGCATTTGTGCCCAACTTCTCAGTATCCAACGCCCAACTCATATACCCAGCGGCTGAGATAAGCGAACAGATATCTACAGCCGGAATGGAGGCCTCCGGTACTGGAAACATGAAGTTCATGATGAACGGCGCAATTACCCTGGGAACTCTGGACGGTTCCACTGTGGAGATAGCAGATAGAGTTGGAGAAGATAATATCGCTATTTTCGGCTTGACGGCTGACAGGATAGAACAATATAAGAGAGAGGGCAACTACTTTGCCTGGGACGAATATAACAGGGACCCGAGGCTCAAGAGAGTAGTGGACGAACTTGTGGACGGGACATTCGCGAAACTGTCCGGCAATTTCAATATCATATACGACAATTTGATGCGCAATAACGACGAGTTCTTTGTACTGAAGGATTTCCGCTCATACCTGGATACATGGCACAGGCTGGAAGGGCTGTACTCCGACAGCATCGCCTGGAGCAGGGTCTCCCTTCGTAACACGGCCTGTTCTGGCTTCTTCTCAAGCGACAGGACCATAAGGGAGTATGCAGAGGACGTCTGGAAGCTGAACTAAATAGATCACAGCCCCCGGCATAAGCCGGGGGACGCCAAAAATGATAATGTAACAAAGGAGGGGTTAGTGCCGTGACAAGCAAGAAAGAATGTATAGCTATGCTCCTGGCCGGCGGCCAGGGCAGCAGACTTGGAGCACTGACAAAACACATCGCAAAACCCGCAGTCTCCTTCGGGGGTAAGTACAGGATAATAGACTTCACCCTCTCAAATTGCACGAATTCCCACATTGACACTGTGGGCGTGCTGACTCAGTACAGGCCCTACATGCTCAACTCTTACATCGGGACTGGAAGCGCCTGGGATCTGGATATGTCCAGAGGAGGGGTATCCATACTCCCGCCATATGCCACTGAGACCGGAGGCGAGTGGTATAAGGGTACGGCGGACGCGATATATCAAAATCTTGATTACATAGATATGTATGACCCGGGATATGTGCTTATACTCTCCGGCGACCAGCTGTACAGGATGGATTATCAGAAGATGCTCCGCACCCACAAGGAGAACAACGCAGATCTGACGATATCGGTTATGGAAGTCCCACTGGAGGACGCTTCCAGATTTGGAATTCTGACTGTAAACGATGAGGACAGAATAATCAAATTTACTGAGAAGCCTAAGGAGCCAGACTCTACGCTGGCATCCATGGGCATATACATATTCAGCAAGAAGGTTTTGAAGGAGGCTCTGATAGCCGACAGCAACGACCCAAATTCTGAACATGACTTCGGCAAAAATATAATACCAAATCTTCTCCAGGATGGGCACCGGCTGTTTGTGCATAGGTTCTCAGGTTTCTGGAAAGACGTGGGGACCATTCCCAGCTACCATGAGACAAGCATGGAACTGCTTGACCCAGATCCGCAGTTTGATTTGCTGTCGAACGAGTTTCCGATTATGAGCCGCGAGAATATCCAGCCGCCCCATTATATTGGGCCAGAAGGAAATGTGGAGGAATGCTTTGTAGGTAACGGAAGCAAGATATTCGGCACGGCCATCCACTCTGTGCTCAGCATCAACAGCTATGTTGGCGAGGGCGCTTATGTAAAGGACTCTGTGCTTCTGCCAGGCGCCAGAGTTGAAAAGGGAGCCAAAGTTGTAAGGGCCATACTCAGCGAGAAAGCGGTTGTGGCCGAGGGGGCTGTCCTTGGCAGCGAGGACCCCAACAGCAAAATAGCCGTTGTGGGGGACTCTATCGTTGTTGAAAAAGGAGGAGCTGAATAATGGATAGAGTCATCGGTCTTATATCCGCTAATTTCAATACTGAAGAGATGGGGGAGCTCACAGACGAGAGGACTATAGCTTCCCTGCCGTATGGAGGCCGCTATAGGCTGATAGACTTCCCACTGTCAAACATGGTGAATT
>CALXBG010000107.1 GCA_944386485.1 uncultured Pygmaiobacter sp.
TATGGAACGAAAAGGAGAATTTTATAAGCTTAAAAAAATGCAGTCTTAAACTTCAAAAAATAATTAAAATTACATTCATATTTCTCCTTTGTTTACAGATAATAGTATTACTATCTGAAAAAACAAAGGAGATTTATATATGAAAGCAACCGGAATTGTAAGACGTATCGACGATCTCGGAAGAGTTGTTATTCCGAAGGAAATACGCCGTACTATGCGTATCCGCGAGGGAGACCCGCCGCTGATAACATTGACAACGTTCGAAAAGTTCCGAATAGCCGTGGAAAAGCTCACCTCACGGCTGGGAAAATAACAAAAAGGAGTCAATGGAAATGAAAGAAACACTATTTGAACGCATGGGCAGCGCCTACCGAAAAGAGGGAGATTATCTTCTGCCGAATATTGTTGCACCCTTTGCAGAGCATTGCACTGTCGGATTTTTGAAACGGCAGAAACGAATGTATCCTTGTTTATACAGGAGCGGCGTGTTTGATATAATATTCGATACCGCTGCGCCGTAAACGCCGAAATTCGGTATCGGCAAAATGTCGGCGACAAACAACAGCACCGTGCGGACTGCGAGAAATACATCGCAGCCGAATACGTGAAAAGAGAACTGCTGTCAGCGGGAAATATTATAATTTGAGTAAAAAAAACTTGAAAAATACAAAATGGACGATTACAATAAAATTTATAAGAATTGATAAAAGACGGAGGAAATATATTTGGTAAAGTATAAATTCAGCGAATTGCCGAGTCAAAACGGAGTTGAATATGCCGCTGATTGTGATATAAAAGTCAACAGCCACTATTACGCTATGGCGGAACCGCTGCACAATCACGATTATTATGAGTTGGAATATATTTATGAAGGAAGCGGCATACAGATCATAAACGGTGTTTCCTATCCCGTCGAAACCGGAAGTATAATTATTTTGAGCCCAAAAGATATACATTCTTATTACTCAATCAAGGATATGAAATTATATAATGTCTGCTTTCACTCTCCGGATAAGCTGATGAACTATTTTGACATTTCAAAGCCGACAGTTCTTGCCCTTGATGATTTTTTTAAAATAGAAATCGAACAGTTGATATATTTGCTTGAGAGTGAGCTTAACCAAAAGAGAAATATGTATTTGGAGACGGCGTGGAAAATACTTGATCTTATCATTATGACGGTTTCAAGGAGCCGCTCCAATAAAATATATTCCGACCCGGTGTGGGGAAAGATATTTACATATATATCGGAGAATATAGGTGATATTTCACTTAAAGATGTTTCACAGGCAATGAGGATATCTGAAAGCTATTTTTGCCGTGCCTTTAAAAAGAATTTCTCGGTGACATTCCATCAGTATGTAGTTAATGTAAGGATGCAAATGGCAAAGAACTATTTGCTGTATTCCCGGAAGAGCATTTCTGAAATTGCCGCAGATGTAGGCTATAAAAGCGAATGCTGTTTTTTTCAGGATTTCAAAAAAAGCGTCGGAGCAACTCCAAAGGAATTCCGGAAGAAATTCGCAGGAAACAATAATAAAGGGTCTGCCGCTACGATTATTGACAATAATAGGTTGATTACATCATAAACAATATAGCTGTTAAGGCTGTGATAAGTAAAAAAAGTATAGTAATTTGTTCAACAACAGCTGTTTTTACTGCTTAGAATTGAAATGTGAGAAATTGATTTTGAACATCGAATTAAATTCGATGTTCTTTTTATTTATAAAAAAGCGATAAATTAAATTAAAGATTTAGTCGGTTACAAAGCATTAAAAATAAATTTAACATAAGTTTAACATTACTTTAAATAAATGGGAAAATAAAAGGGAAAAATTGACGGAAGACGAACGCTTGGTTCAATATTACATAGTAATTGGATAATATATCATATTGAAAACAAAAATTCATATTTGTAAAATATAAATAATCAACAAGGAAATGGGTGGTTTATAATGACAAAACGTATAATCCCGTTTATGACGGCATTCTGCATTTTGATTTCATTTGTTTTCGCAGGCTGCGGCGGGACAGGAACTTCAAGCAGCTCTGATGTAAATTCCGAGCTTACGTCGGATACTTTTGTCTCGTTTGATGTTTCTTCAGATACTGCTTCAGAGGATAAGGCTTCCGAAACGTCTGACCAGAGCGCTTCACAGTCTCCGTCAAGCCAGACGCCGGCATCCGAGCCCACGCAGAATACGGATTCAAGTCCGGATACAGACCCGAGTTCGCAGAGCCCCTCCTCCGATGCAGGCAGTGATCGCCAGCAGATTAGGGTTTATGCGCACAATGTTTGTTCGCACGGTGATCCTTCTCCGGGAGACGGGGGAGAAGCAGGACAGAATCCTCAAAGACTTCCTGGCATTTGCAGCGTAATAGCCGAAAATGCACCGAATATAGTGGTTCTGACAGAATGTAATTCTTTATGGGCAAAAAGCGTTGCGAAAAAATGCGGGTATGAAATAGCAGAAAATAAAAGAACCGGTCTTTCGGAAATCCAGGTTCTTTATAATGCCGGAGAATTCAATCTGATTGAAAACAGTGTGGATGATTCCGAGCGGTCTGCATATCACTGGGTGATTCTTGAATCTAAAAAAACCTCACAAAGATTTATTGTTTACGGTTATCACGGAACGGTCACAGGCAGCGATTCGGAAACGGCGAGAAAGAATGAAATAAACACTGCGATAGCTTTGATACAGCAAAAGAATCTCCCTGCGATTTTCACGGGCGATTTCAATACTACCCGCGAAAGCGAGGAATATGCACTTACCGAGACACTGTTTGCCAATGCCGCTCTTACCGCGC
>CALXBG010000108.1 GCA_944386485.1 uncultured Pygmaiobacter sp.
ACAACTTTTTACTTCTGGAAGGGAGTTCTTCGACACGCTGGAGGCCAGCCGCCTTTGACGGCTGGCCTTCCGTTTTTCAAACATCCCTTCTGTGAAAAGCTGCGCCCCGCTTATTCTCTCCCTTTCCCGGATGTTCCCTGCTTCTCAATCCTTGTGGTCCTCCGGAACGGCGCCCGATTTGTAGGCCTGGAGCAGGCGGCGAAGGTCATTCGCCTGGGCCTGGAGTCTGCGGCCGATGTCAGTTTCGGCAATCTTCACTCTGGATTCCATCCGCTCAAAAATCAGCGAGTCGTTGGCGATGTCGTGGTTGTGCAGGATGGCGTCCGTCCGTCCGGCAAAGGGCTGGTGGGAGACGATCCGGATATTGTGGGAGTTGTAAATCAGGGTGTAGCCCGCAATGCCCGAGGTGGGCTGATAGGCCTTACAGAAGCCGCCGTCAATGACAATCAGCCGGCCTCCCCCCTTGATGGGGCTCTCTCCCTTTTTGGCCTTTACCGGAATATGTCCATTGATAATATGACAGTGAGTCCCTTCCAGACCAAACTCCTTTAAAATCTTTTCACAGACGGCCGGATCATTGTAAAGGGTATAGTAGCAATTTTTAGGCTCGGACCAGGCGCTCTCGTCCTTGATAAGCCGCCGTTCAAAGGTGGTCATCCGGTCCCGGCCAAAGATGGGACTGTTCCGGCCGGCCCAGAGCCACCACAAAAAGTCCATTCCCAGCTGCCGCTCCTGGGAGCCCGGACTGTCATAATAGGCCTTGCGGGCGGTCTTTTCCGCATAGTCCAGAAAAGCCTTGCCCGAGCGCTCCTTGCCTCCAATGGTGAATGTGAGGAAATTCCCATCCTCAGCCATGGGGATACATCCATGGAAAAGCAGATTTCCATTGAACACCTTGTACAGCCCGCCCTTGGAGTACAGGAAGCGCACATGGCTCTGCAGCTTCTCGCTGCGCTGGAAGGAGGCGGTAAGCTGGTCAATCACCTGGCTCTCCTCGTCGGTCAGCGTATAGGGGTCGGCCGGGTCTACCGTGGGGAAATCGCAGTCCTCCAGAGGGTAGGTCACCCCGCCGATTGTGATGCACCTGTTCTGGTAGTCGATCTTGTCCAGCAGCAGCCGGTCCTCCATTCCAAACTCCGGATGGCGCAGGATCTTCGGTCCCTCCAGCTTAAAAAGAATGACCGTAATGGCCTTATGCATCCGTGCGGAGAGCAGCCTGTCCTTTTCGCTGTACTGCTCGGCATCGTCGCCCGTGAGCTTGACCGCAAAGCGGCGGGTGTCGCAGTCTCTGTATACCTCGTTGGCAAAAATGGACAAAGGCCGCAGAGAAATGCCGTAGCCCGTCTCGATGACGTCCAGGTTGTTATAGTGGATGGAATTGGCCAGCACGGTTGCCACCAGAGTTCGGGAGCCGGAGGCCGCCCCCATCCACAGTACATCGTGGTTCCCCCACTGGATATCCACACTGTGGTAGTCCAGCAGAGAGTCCATAATAATGTCCGCCCGGGGCCCCCGGTCGAAGATATCTCCCACAATGTGCAGGTGGTCCACCGCCATCCGCTTGATGACGGAGCACACTGCCTCGATAAAGCCGGGGGCCTGGTCAATGTCAATAATGGTGTTGATAATGTTTTCGTAGTAGTCCCGCTTATCCTCCTCATTGTAATGGGTGTGGAGCAGCTCGTCGATGATGTAGGCGTAATCCTTGGGCAAAGCCTTGCGCACCTTGGAGCGGGTGTACTTGGAAGAAACCCACCGGCACAGTTCCATCAACCGATGGAGCGTGATGCGGTACCATTCCTGCAGGTCCTTTGTCTCCCGGCGGACCAGCTCCAGCTTCTCCTCCGGGTAGTAGATCAGGGTGGCCAGCTCATCCCGCTCCGCCCGGGTCAGGCTGGTGCTGAAAATTTCGTCCAGCTTCTCCTTCACCACACCGGAGCAGGAGTTCAGGATGTGGAGGAAGGCCTCATATTCTCCGTGGATATCAGAAATGAAGTGCTCGGTGCCCTTGGGCAGGTTCATGATGGCCTGAAGGTTGATGATCTCTGTGCTGGCCGCCTGCACAGTGGGGTACTGCCGGGCCAGCAGACGCAGATAGCGCAGCTCCTCCGCGCCGAACGTACTTTTGGACTTCATGGGACGCCTCCTTCTCAGAATCAAACGCTGGGGCAAAACCATTATGGCATATTTTTTCACCCTTGACAACGGTTATATGACATATCTGAGTTCTGTGCCATCCCCTGGCTGACTCACCGGGATGGAGGGGCGGGCTGACTTTCGATGCACAATCCGCCAAACGCCGCCCCCCCATCCATGACGGGTCAAACCTACCAAAAAAGCGCCTCGTCTTTTCAGCCTTCCGGTATTGTGAGATTATGAACAGCAGGCAATTCCCGGGCTGTAAGCCGGAGCATACCTCACATCTCTCTCGGTTTGCAAAATACCCTGTTTGTGATTCAGTATACCACATCGTTTCACACGGATGCAGTTCACCATGTTCATCATGTAATCGACCGCTTTAAAGAAATCTTGATTCCTGAACCCCCGCCGCAGACGCTTCTTCTGCCGTAAAACAGGCGGATCAAAAAATACAGCCGCCTGGAGCCGGCTCCACGATTGACAGGCATTTATTCAGATGATATGCTGGTACAAAATCCAGAGCGGCTGTTCTCAGCCGCTCTGAAAAACTGTGAGGAGCGTATCAGAATGGAATACCGCATCAACCGCCGCACTGGAGACCGGATCGGAACCCTTGGTCTGGGGAGCAGCTCCATCGCGGAGGCAGGGGAGGCGGATGGGATCTCAACCCTCCGCCTGGCCTATGAAAAGGGAATCAACTACTTCGACCTGGCCACCGCGGAATCGGTGAATTTCTCCACCTTCGGGAAGGCCTTGGGGGACGTCCGGAACAAGGTCTTTTACCAGATTCATTTCGGAGCCGTCTATGGAAAGGGGAAAAGCTATGGCTGGCCCACCAACCTGAGTGACGTCCAGCGCTCGGTGGACTGGCAGCTGAAGGCCCTGAACACCGATTATATTGATTATGGCTTCATCCACTGTCTGGACGAGACCTCTGATTGGAACGCATACCAGGAAAACGGCGTACTGGATTATCTGCTGGAGCAGAAAAGGTTGGGAGGGGTACGTCACATCGGCTTGAGCTCCCACACCCCCAGCCTTATTGAACGGGTTCTGGACACCGGGCTCGTGGACATGCTCATGTTCAGCATCAACCCCGCCTACGACTACCAGCACGGGGAGTATGCCAACGGCAGCGGCTCGGAACGCACTGCCCTCTACCGCCGGTGTGAGGCTGAAGGAATCGGCATCTCTGTGATGAAGCCCTTCTCCTCCGGCCAGCTGCTGGACAAAAAAACCTCCCCCTTCGGAACGGCCCTCACCGAGTACCAGTGCCTCCAGTACGCCCTGG
>CALXBG010000109.1 GCA_944386485.1 uncultured Pygmaiobacter sp.
GAAGGTGGGTGACCAGTATCAGATCTCCAAGGAGATCCGGCGGATGATCGTCTTCGCCACCCACAATATGTTCTCCGACCCGCCCTTCGGCAAGCTGGACCTGATCTGCTGCCGGAACGTGATGATCTACTTCCAGCCTGTGATGCGGCGGGGCCTGTTCGCCATTTTCCACCAGGCGCTGAAAAACGGCGGTTTTCTGTTCCTGGGCAAGAGCGAGACTGCCGGGGAGTATGTAAATCTCTTCAAGCCCGTGTGCAGCGCGGAGAAGATCTATGTCCATAAGGCTGAGGGCAAGGTGGAGGACCTGACGCCGCCCGCTTTCAATATTCCCAATATCCAGAATATCTCCTTGAAAAGCATCCGAGCGGGCATGACCCGAAGTGAGGAGACTGCGGTGGAGAATCGCTATGTCCGGTTCCTGGAGCGCCATCTGCCCGCCACGGTGGTTCTCAATGAGGAAAATACCGTTCTCCATTTCTTCGGCAACTACAGCGACTACCTGGCCCTGGCACCCGGGCGGGCCTCTCTCAACTTCTTCCATATGCTCAATGAGGACTTGTCCCTGGTGTCGGCGACCGCGATTAGCCGCTGCCGGAATGAACACTCCGCCATCACCTACACCGATATTGCCGTGGACTGCCCCTCCGGGCGGCGGGTGATCAACTTGACCGTGGAACCAGTCCCCGATGAATCGGACGAGGACGACGGGCTGGTAGCTGTGATGTTCCAGGAGCACGTTGTTCCCGCAGTCGAAGGAGAAGTGGAAAAATTTGACCTGGACGCTACGGCGGCCCGGCGTATCACAGACCTGGAGCGGGAGTTCCAGGAGTCCCAGAACGATCTGCGTGCCACCATCCAACGGTTGGAGACGGTGAATGGAGAGCTTCAGGCTGCCAACGAGGAACTGCTGACAGCTAACGAGGAACTGCAGAGTTCCACAGAGGAGCTGCAGTCCGTCAACGAGGAACTTTACACCGTCAACACGGAGCATCAGCTTAAGCTGGACGAGCTGACCCTGATGACAGACGACCTGTCTCACTTCCTGTCCTCCACCATGATCGGGATCCTCTTTGTGGACAGCAACCTGAATATCCGCAAGTTCACCGAGTATGTGGGGCGGGAATTCCAGCTCATGGAACACGACATCGGGCGGCCCATCCAGATCTTTGCCCACAGCTTCCCCGACGAGGAGATCGAGCGGGACTGCCGCGCAGTTTTGAAAGACCTGACCTCCATCGACCGGGAGATCACCGCTATGAACGGCCGTTCCTATACGTTGCGTATCGCGCCCTACCGCACCACGGAAAACTCCATCCGCGGGCTGGTCATCACCATCATCGACAGTCTGGGCACCGACCATCAGGGGAATCGAGCATAAGTCAAAGAGGAAAGCCACTTTCTCCCCATTCAGTTCAAGCATTTAGAGGTGACTCTTATCAAGCCAATATATCCTGCAGACAAGCAAGTATTCCAGAAGGAAGGAGGAGTTTCATGAAAAATTTGTCTGCACGGCATCGGCTCACAGACTGGTACATATTTATCGCTTTGATTGCGGTTGAACTTTTGATGTCATTTTCCTTCCTCGGGTACTTTCATGTTGAGCCGATCTCCATCACGATCGCCTATTTTCCGGTGCTGCTGGCGGGCGTGCTGCTTGGACCGGGTGAAGCAACAGTTGTGGGCACGGTCTTCGGCCTGACCAGTATGTGGAAGGCTTCGGCCAGCTATGTTATGCCCACAGATCAGCTCTTTTCTCCATTCTTCAGCGATAATCCGCTGGGAAGTCTGGTCCTCAGCGTAGGTAGCCGGGCGCTCTTCGGCCTGTTTACCGGCTTGCTGTACGCCGGCGCCAGGCGGCTCGGCCACAGTGGTATTTGGGTCGGGGTAGTTTCCTTCTTCGCTCGTCCGATCCATTCCCTGCTGGTTTACAGCGCAATAGCCCTGTTTTTCCCGGAGGCCGGCTATGGCCCGGATATAGTATTTACCAACTTTTTCAACGGTACCGAACTACTGGAGAACCTCGGGACAACTGCTGTTGTTCTGCTGATCTGGGGCGCTTCCCGGACGCAGACATGGGTCAGGCTTCTTCAGCGAATGGAAGCAGCGCTCACCATGCGCACGAAAGAACACTACCGACGAATCGTGATTGTTATTATAACAGGCATTTCCTTAGCAGCCTCCTTCGCGATAACGGTGTACTTTGTCCACCGGATTGACTATGTACTGGCTGGGAAAGGAATTGACCTGAGCGAAACAAGCTACGCGGACATCATGCATCTGCAGGTCCAACTCATGTTCGGCATCATGTCGTTGATGCTGCTGATGGTCCTGTTCCTGATTCTGAACCGATACTATAACTCCTACATGGCCTTCGAGGGGAAAATCGACTCCCTCACCAGTGTGATGACGCGCCGGGCATTCTTTTCTGCCTGCGGAAAGGCACTGAAATCTGCCAGAACGCAATCTTCTCCCCTTGGATTTTTTATTATGGTAGATCTGGACCGGTTCAAAGAGATCAACGACCAATACGGCCACCCGGAAGGCGACCGGGCCCTCCAGGGTGTTGCACACTGCCTGAAGGAGACATTGGGGGAGCAGTGTATTGTTGGCCGTATGGGCGGCGATGAATTTGCCGCTCTGCTGAGTGCCGATATTTCGACCGATGAACTG